>NZ_PTRX01000006.1:0-233156 GCF_002966045.1 Escherichia sp. MOD1-EC5189
CCCGCGTGGCGACCGTGAAGATCGTCCGCGTCGTGAACGTCGTGATGTTGGCGATATGCAGCTGTACCGTATTGAAGTGGGCCGCGATGATGGTGTTGAAGTTCGTCATATCGTTGGCGCGATTGCTAACGAAGGCGACATCAGCAGCCGTTACATCGGTAACATCAAGCTGTTTGCTTCTCACTCCACCATCGAACTGCCGAAAGGTATGCCGGGTGAAGTGCTGCAACACTTTACGCGTACTCGCATTCTCAACAAGCCGATGAACATGCAGCTGCTGGGCGATGCACAGCCGCATACTGGTGGTGAGCGTCGTGGTGGTGGTCGTGGTTTCGGTGGCGAACGTCGTGAAGGCGGTCGTAACTTCAGCGGTGAACGCCGTGAAGGTGGTCGTGGTGATGGTCGTCGTTTTAGCGGCGAACGTCGTGAAGGCCGCGCACCGCGTCGTGATGACTCTACTGGTCGTCGTCGTTTCGGTGGTGATGCGTAATCAACGCTGAACAGCGAACACAATCTGTAAAATAATATATACAGCCCCGATTTTAACCATCGGGGCTTTTTTTCTGTCTTTTGTACTCGTGTACTGGTACAGTGCAATGCATAACAACGCAGTCGCACTATTTTTCACTGGAGAGAAGCCCTCATGGCAACACTAACCACCACCCAAACGTCACCGTCGCTGCTTGGCGGAGTGGTGATTATCGGCGGCACCATTATTGGCGCAGGGATGTTTTCTCTGCCAGTGGTCATGTCCGGTGCGTGGTTCTTCTGGTCAATGGCGGCGCTGATCTTTACCTGGTTTTGTATGCTGCATTCCGGCTTGATGATTCTGGAAGCTAACCTGAATTATCGAATCGGTTCGAGTTTTGACACCATAACCAAAGATTTGCTAGGCAAAGGCTGGAACGTGGTCAACGGCATTTCCATTGCCTTTGTGCTCTACATCCTGACTTACGCCTATATTTCTGCCAGCGGTTCGATTCTGCATCACACCTTCGCGGAGATGTCGCTGAATGTTCCGGCACGAGCTGCAGGTTTTGGTTTTGCGCTACTGGTGGCGTTTGTGGTGTGGTTGAGCACCAAAGCCGTAAGCCGGATGACGGCGATTGTGCTGGGGGCGAAAGTTATTACCTTCTTCCTCACTTTCGGCAGTTTGCTGGGGCATGTGCAGCCTGCGACATTGTTTAACGTCGCGGAAAGCAATGCGTCTTATGCACCGTATCTGTTGATGACCCTGCCGTTCTGTCTGGCCTCATTTGGTTATCACGGTAACGTGCCGAGCCTGATGAAGTATTACGGCAAAGATCCGAAAACTATCGTGAAATGCCTGGTCTACGGTACGCTGATGGCGCTGGCGCTGTATACCATCTGGTTGCTGGCGACGATGGGCAACATCCCTCGTCCGGAGTTTATCGGAATCGCCGAGAAGGGCGGTAATATTGATGTGCTGGTACAGGCGTTAAGCGGCGTGCTGAACAGCCGTAGTCTGGATCTGCTACTGGTCGTGTTCTCAAACTTTGCGGTAGCGAGTTCGTTCCTCGGCGTAACGCTGGGTTTGTTTGACTATCTGGCAGATCTGTTTGGTTTTGACGACTCTGCCCTAGGCCGCTTTAAAACGGCGTTGCTGACCTTTGCACCGCCTGTCGTGGGTGGCCTGCTGTTCCCGAACGGATTCCTGTACGCCATTGGTTATGCTGGCTTAGCGGCTACCATCTGGGCTGCAATTGTTCCGGCGCTGTTGGCCCGCGCATCGCGTAAACGCTTTGGCAGCCCGAAATTCCGTGTCTGGGGCGGCAAGCCGATGATTGCACTGATTCTGGTGTTTGGTGTTGGCAACGCACTGGTGCATATTTTATCGAGCTTTAATTTGCTGCCGGTGTATCAGTAATTAGCGGTGCCTTATCCGACATTTCTGCTGCCTACACAATGCCTGATGTGCTTCGCTTATCAGGCCTACGTAGGACAGCGTTGCCAGCTCGGATAAGGCTTCCCACGTTAAAACACACTATCCCAATAACTCTTCCTTAACATCCATCGCCAGCTCAAACGAATGCAGGCGCGCCTGGTGATCGAAAATCTGCCCGTTAACCATAATCTCATCCGCGTCGGTTTCGCGCAGGATCGACTGCAAACCATGACGCACTTTCGCTTTATCACCCACCAGCGACATACTCAGCGCCTGCTGCACGCCATACTGCTCAGACGGTGACCAGAACTGATCCATATTTTGAATCGGTGGCGGCAGTTGCCCGGTTTCACCGCGGCGCAGCTTCACAAAGGCTTGCTGCATTGAGGTAAACAGAAATTCAGCGTCGCGGTTGCTGTCGGCGGCGATAATATTGATGCACACCATCGCATACGGTTTTTCCAGTCGTGCCGACGGTTTGAAGTTGCTGCGATAAAGATGCAGCGCCTGGAACAGCATATCCGGCGCGAAGTGTGAGGCAAACGCAAACGGCAGACCAAGCTGCGCCGCCAGTTGCGCACTGTAAAGGCTGGAGCCTAACAACCACACGGGGATTTTCTCGCCATAGCCTGGTACCGGGCGCACATGCGGATTGGGATCGCGGGCGTCAAACCAGTCCACCAGCTCCGCGACATCGCGGGGGAAATTATCAATATCGCCGCTCATATGACGACGTAGAGCCATCATGGTTCGCTGGTCACTACCCGGAGCACGGCCCAGCCCCAAATCGATTCGCCCCGGATAGAGCGTATTGAGCGTGCCGAACTGTTCGGCGATCACCAACGGTGAGTGGTTTGGTAACATCACGCCGCCAGACCCCAGATGCAGCGTAGTGGTATTCGCCGCCAGATAGCCAATCAAAACTGATGTTGCAGCACTGGCAATACCGGTCATATTGTGGTGTTCTGCCAGCCAGTAGCGATGATAGCCGTGCTTTTCAGCCAGACGGGCGAGATCGAGAGAGTGGGAGAACGCTTCTCGCGCTGAAGAACCTTCGGGGATGGGGGCCAGATCGAGTAGCGAAAACGCAATGGTTTTATCAGTCATAACAGCTCACTTTGTTACCGATTAATCTTTAATACTGCATTAAAGGGTAGTTAAAGTTGTTAACAAAGTGAGCTATTTGCTTAGGCTTGCAGTTCCAGCCCAGCCAGCCGTCTCCAGTAGCCGTTACAGTCGCTGTTTGCCGTCAACGGGAGTGGTGCAGCACCATTTTCATTAGCGCGGAAGGCGTCGAGCATAGCGAAAGTGTCAGTACCCTGCGGTGACAGGCGGACCACATCAACCAGCCCCTGCATGGATGCCAGCTCGTTACCGAGGTTGTACACGTAGCCGCTCATGGTCTGAATGCCATTGAGCACAAACACTTGTTGGTTTTCCTGCGACAGCACGTTGCGCCCGTTCGGATACTTAATGCAGCAGGTTTCACACTCATCTTTTGGGCGGTCTTCCGAACGCGCGGTAAAGCAGCGGGCGGAGTAGGCCAGCGGCAGATGACCGTAGCTCAAGACTTCCACTTCAAACTGGTTGCGAATGCCCAGCTCATCGCACTGATTAAGCAGATTCACCAGCCAGTCGCGGGAAAGTTCCACCGGCATACACCAGCGCATCATTCCCTGTTTGAGCAATATTTTCAGCGTCACCGCGTTGTAGCAGTTCAGAGCGTGTCCGGCGACGAACGGCAGTTTGCGCTCAGCGCACATATTCACCACGCCGAGATCGCTGGCTTCAATCAGAAACTCACCGTTCTCAACATAGCGTTTCAGTTCGCCCAGTTCGGAGGATGCCTGCACCAGCGCCAGCGTGGAGAGCACAATCTGCTTGCCACTTCCGGCGAGCGATTTTGCCATCTCCAGCCAGTCGCCAACTTTGGTTGCCCGGCGTTTGCTACAGACCGCTTCACCGAGATAAATCACGTCTGCGCTGCTGGCGGCGGCCTGCTGATAAAAATCTTCCAGCGTCTCTTTTGGCCAGTACCACAGCACCGGCCCTAAGGAATATTTCATTACTTTTCTCACTGCCATTTACGGTGATACGCGCCAAGAGTGGTTTGTGTGCCTTCGGACATCGACCCGAGCGTCTCCATCCACGCGCTTTGCGGCACGAAGTTTTGCGGATCGGCCTTACAACGGTCGATAGCCTGACGCCAGACTTTCGCTACCTGGCTGACATACGCAGGGCTACGCTGGCGGCCTTCAATTTTCACCGAAGCGATATTCGCCGCCATTAACTCTGGCAGTAGCTCAAGGGTATTGAGACTGGTTGGTTCTTCCAGCGCATGATAGCGCTCGCCGTCCACCAGATAACGCCCTTTACACAGCGTCGGATAACCTGCGTTTTCGCCGTCCTGATAACGGTCGATCAGCACTTCGTTCAGGCGGGATTCCAGCCCCTGTGGCGTTTGCTGCCAGCGCACGAAACGGGCCGGAGAACATGCCCCCACGGTGTTGGGCGACTCACCCGTCAGATACGACGACAGATAGCAACGACCTTCCGACATAATGCACAGACTGCCGAAAGCGAACACTTCCAGCGGTACAGGCGTGACCCGCGCCAGTTGTTTCACCTGATGAATCGACAACACGCGCGGCAGCACCACGCGGGCAACGTCAAAATGGCGATGATAAAAGTGAATCGCCTCTTCATTGGTCGCCGAAGCCTGCACTGACACATGACGCTCAATATGCGGGTAACGCTCGGCGGCGTACTCCAGCATGGCGAGGTCGGCGAGAATCAGCGCGTCGGCACCCAGCTGCGCCGCCATATCCACGGCGCGCTGCCAGCGGGCGTAACCGTCCGGATGCGCAAAAGTGTTAATCGCGATGTGAAGTTTGCGGCGATGTTGATGGACAAAACTCACCGCTTCCTGCAATTTTTTCTCGGTAAAGTTAAGGCCGGCGAAGTGACGGGCATTGGTATCATCTTTTAGCCCGATATAAACAGCATCTGCGCCGTTTTCGATGGCCGCCTTAAGCGCCGGGAGATTTCCGGCAGGGCAGAGCAGCTCCATAATTTTTCCTGAAGGGTGCGCTATCAAAGCGCAAAAATGTTAACGAACTGGGATTTTAGTTAACCTTGCTGCGACAATTTTTGATTTAAGGCAGTTAAAGTTGTATTGGTGGTAGCAGCAATTTCATATGGAATTGTTGATTTATACCGCTATGTTATTTTTCTGATATGGCAAAATAGGATGATTGTTGAAACAGGGAGTAAAACTCGTGTTGGATAAACTGCGTTCCCGTATTGTGCATTTGGGGCCATCTCTGTTGAGTGTACCGGTAAAACTGACGCCATTTGCGCTAAAACGCCAGGTTCTTGAGCAGGTCTTAAGCTGGCAATTCCGTCAGGCGCTGGATGATGGCGAGCTGGAGTTTCTTGAAGGCCGCTGGTTAAGTATTCATGTGCGTGATATTGACCTGCAATGGTTTACCTCGGTGGTGAATGGCAAACTGGTCGTTAGCCAGAACGCGCAAGCTGATGTGAGTTTTAGTGCCGACGCCAGCGATCTGCTGATGATTGCGGCGCGTAAACAGGATCCGGACACGCTCTTCTTCCAGCGTCGGCTGGTGATTGAAGGCGATACGGAGCTGGGGTTATATGTGAAAAACCTGATGGACGCCATTGAACTGGAGCAAATGCCGAAAGCCTTACGCATGATGCTGCTGCAACTGGCGGATTTTGTTGAGGCGGGAATGAAAACCACGCCTGAAACCAAACAGACATCGGTAGGTGAACCATGCTAATTCGAGTAGAAATTCCAATTGATGCGCCGGGTATTGATGCCCTGCTGCGTCGTTCATTCGAAAGCGATGCGGAAGCGAAGCTGGTTCACGATCTGCGTGAAGATGGCTTTCTGACGCTGGGGCTGGTGGCGACAGATGACGAAGGTCAGGTCATTGGCTATGTGGCATTCAGTCCGGTTGATGTGCAGGGCGAAGACCTGCAATGGGTCGGCATGGCACCGCTGGCGGTAGATGAAAAATACCGTGGACAGGGACTGGCACGCCAACTGGTCTATGAAGGACTCGATTCGCTTAATGAGTTCGGCTATGCCGCAGTGGTGACGCTGGGCGATCCGGCGCTGTACAGCCGTTTCGGCTTTGAACTGGCGGCACATCACGATCTGCGTTGCCGCTGGCCGGGCACTGAAAGCGCCTTCCAGGTACATCGTTTAGCGGATGATGCGCTGAATGGCGTAACCGGTTTGGTTGAGTATCACGAACACTTCAATCGCTTTTAATCTTTGGGGTTTGCAGGCTGCTCAACAGTTCTGCAAACCCTGCGCCTTCTGCTACCAGACGCTCTTTTTGCCGTTTGGTCAGTTGCTTGATGCGATATTCCATCCGTAACGCCAGCGAGCGGTCGCCCACTGGCGCGGAAAACGCCAGCGTCAGTTCTCCTTTCCCGCGCAGTGCTTTCGCCCCTTTTCCGCTTTGGTGCTGCTGATAGCGGCGTTCAACATCCGTGGTGATCCCGGTATAAAGCTTATTGTCGGCGGTACGGATCAAGTAAAGAAACCAGGGTGTCATCGTCTGCGTCACATGTTAAGGTCAGGCCCACAGTATAAAAGAGAACAGCTATGGAAACACTCACCGCCATCAGCCGTTGGCTGGCAAAACAACATGTTGTCACCTGGTGTGTGCAGCAGGAAGGGGAATTGTGGTGCGCCAATGCCTTTTATCTTTTTGATGCACAGAAAGTTGCCTTCTACATTTTGACGGAGGAAAAAACGCGTCACGCGCAGATGAGTGGGCCGCAGGCGGCAGTTGCTGGAACGGTAAACGGTCAGCCGAAAACGGTAGCGTTAATTCGCGGCGTGCAGTTTAAAGGTGAGATCCGCAGACTGGAAGGTGAGGAAAGCGACTTTGCGCGCAAGGCGTATAATCGTCGCTTTCCGGTTGCCAGAATGCTGTCGGCGCCGGTGTGGGAAATCCGGCTTGATGAAATCAAATTCACTGACAACACGCTGGGCTTTGGTAAAAAAATGATTTGGCTACGTAGCTCAGGCACCGAGCAGGCGTAACGCCTCGCGGTTAAACGCGGGCAAATCGTCCGGTGTCCGACTGGTAACCAGCTGATCTTTATCGACCACCACTTCCTGATCGTAAAATTCCGCGCCCGCGTTTTTAACATCAATCACAATCGGTTTAACGGCGGTCAGTTTGCGCCCCCGAATCACATCGGCGCTGATCAGCAGCTGCGGACCGTGGCAAATGGCAAACACCGGTTTGCCACTATTCACAAAATCACGGGTAAAGGTGACAAAACGGTTGTCGCCACGCAGATAATCCGGTGAATGGCCGCCCGGTAGCAGCAGGGCATCAAACTCGGCTGGCGTCACTTCATCGATGGATTTATCGATGGTCACGCTGGCTTCTCCTTTTTTCCCTTTCACCGTTTTACCCGCTTGTTTTTCAATGGTAATCACTTCGTGTCCGGCTTTACGGAACTCGTCTGCGGGTGAAGTAAATTCTGAATCCTCAAATTCATCAGTGATTAAAACGGCAATTTTCTTACTCATGCTTCCTCCGCGTTGTTGCATTGGATGAGGCGAATTTCTCACAATCGGGGATAATTACCTCATGGTCTATTAAGCCTGGTGCATGAGCCGGGGAGCGCAAGGCAGACAATTCTGTAAAGGAGCGAAGATGAGTCAGGTACTGATTACAGGCGCAACGGGGCTGGTGGGCGGTCACCTGCTGCGGATGTTGATTAACGAACCGAAAGTTAACGCTATTGCTGCACCGACGCGACGTCCGTTGGGAGATATGCCAGGAGTGTTCAATCCCCATGATCCGCAACTGACCGACGCGCTGGCACAGGTCACCGATCCCATCGACATTGTGTTTTGTTGTCTCGGCACCACGCGGCGGGAAGCGGGGAGCAAAGAAGCGTTTATTCATGCCGATTACACGCTGGTTGTGGATACCGCATTAACCGGACGGCGACTGGGTGCTCAGCATATGCTGGTAGTCAGTGCTATGGGGGCCAATCCCCACTCGCCGTTTTTCTATAACCGCGTCAAAGGGGAGATGGAAGAAGCGTTAATCGCCCAGAACTGGCCGAAACTGACCATTGCCCGTCCGTCGATGTTGCTGGGCGATCGCAGCAAGCAGCGGATGAACGAAACGCTTTTTGCACCGTTGTTTCGTCTGCTACCGGGTAACTGGAAATCCATTGATGCGCGAGACGTGGCGCGGGTCATGCTGGCAGAGGCGATGCGGCCTGAGCATGAAGGTGTGACTATTTTAAGCTCTTCAGAATTACGCAAAAGAGCTGAATAATTATTCCCAAGAATTGATAGTGAGCGTAATATTCACGCGCTCAATTATCATAACTTATTCCTGGGGAATGCTATGACTGGTCAGTCTTCATCTCAGGCGGCAACGCCCATTCAGTGGTGGAAACCCGCGCTTTTCTTTCTCGTTGTCATTGCTGGTCTCTGGTATGTGAAATGGCAACCTTACTACGGCAAAGCGTTTACTGCTGCCGAAACCCACAGTATCGGTAAGTCTATCCTTGCGCAGGCGGATGCTAATCCGTGGCAGGCGGCGTTGGATTACGCGATGATCTATTTCCTCGCGGTATGGAAAGCGGCGGTGCTGGGGGTGATACTCGGTTCGTTGATTCAGGTGCTGATCCCGCGTGACTGGTTATTGCGTACGCTTGGGCAATCGCGCTTTCGCGGCACGCTGCTGGGAACGCTGTTTTCGCTGCCGGGCATGATGTGTACCTGCTGTGCGGCTCCGGTCGCGGCGGGAATGCGTCGCCAACAGGTGTCGATGGGCGGTGCGCTGGCATTCTGGATGGGGAATCCGTTGTTAAACCCGGCGACGCTGGTGTTTATGGGGTTTGTCCTCGGCTGGGGCTTTGCCGCGATTCGTCTGGTGGCGGGGCTGGTGATGGTGTTGCTGATTGCGACGCTGGTGCAAAAATGGGTGCGTGAAACACCGCAAACACAGGCACCGGTCGAAATTGACATGCCGGAAGTGCAGGGCGGATTTTTTAGCCGCTGGGGCAGGGCGCTATGGACGCTTTTCTGGAGTACGATCCCGGTTTATATCCTGGCGGTGCTGGCGTTGGGTGCCGCACGCGTCTGGTTATTCCCCCATGCCGATGGTGCTGTCGATAACAGCCTGATGTGGGTGATTGCGATGGCGGTAGCGGGATGCTTGTTTGTCATTCCCACGGCAGCAGAAATTCCGATTGTACAAACGATGATGCTGGCAGGTATGGGAAGCGCTCCGGCGCTGGCATTGTTGATGACGCTTCCTGCTGTAAGTTTGCCGTCGCTGATAATGTTACGTAAAGCGTTCCCGGCGAAAGCCTTATGGCTGACGGGGGCGATGGTGGCGGTGTCTGGTGTGATTGTCGGCGGGCTGGCGCTGTTGTTCTGATTTGAGGGAAAACATGTCGGATGCGGCGTAAACGCCTTATCCGACCTACGGTTTGCATCGTTGCAGGCCTGATAAGACGCGGCAAGCGTCGCATCAGGCAACGGCAGTCGGATGCGGCGCAGGCGCCTTATTCGACCTACGGTTTGTGTCGTGTAGGCCTGATAAGACGCGGCAAGCGTCGCATCAGGCATTACAAGGCGTTGTTATTTAATGAACGTAAACGCCGTGGTTACCCGCTTCACGCCGCTTACCCGGCTGGCAATATCTGCCGCCGCTTTCGCTTCACGTTCAGTCACTAGTCCCATCAGGAACACTTCACCGTTTTCGGTGGTCACTTTCACGTTGGACGATTTCACCAGGTCGCTGGTTAAGAGCTGCGAACGCACTTTGGTGGTGATCCACGTATCGTTAGACGCTTCGCCCAGACCAATCGGCTGGCCCTGACGAATCTCGTTATACACTTCGTTGGCACCGTCTACGCCCATAGCAATCTGTTTGGCGCGAGCCGAAAGTTCAGCATTTGGTGACTGCCCAACCAGCAGCACTTTGCCCTGATAGGCCGTGACATTAATGCGTGCTTCTTTCTTGATTTGTTCGTCTTTCGACAATGCGCTGTTCACGCGCACTTCCAGGGTTCCATCATCCACCTGGGTGCCGACACTGCGTGGGTCAGTTGCGGCTTTTGTACCCACAGCCGCGGTGCCCACTACGGCGGCAGCAACGCAACCTTGCAACAGCAGTGCGGAAATAAGGACTGCGATTGGCGATAATGCCTTCATGTATTCTCCTTAAACATCCTGGTGAGGGAAAAGCGTGTTATCGATCAGATCGCACAAGCAATTTACCGTCAGCATATGCATTTCCTGAATGCGAGCACTACGATGCGAAGGAATGCGGATCTCCACATCCTGTGGCCCTAACAACCCTGCAAGTTCACCGCCGTCATAGCCAGTCAATGCCACAATGGTCATATCACGCGTAACAGCAGCTTCTACTGCTTTTACGATATCGCGGCTGTTGCCACGGGTGGAAATGGCTAACAACACATCTCCCGCATGCCCCAGCGCCCGCACTTGTTTTGCATACACTTCATCATGTAAGCGATCGTTGGCAATCGCCGTTAAGACAACATTATCAGTATTTAGTGCAATGGCAGGTAAGCTGGGCCGCTCCGTTTCGAATCGGTTGATCATGCTGGCAGCAAAATGCTGTGCGTTGGCAGCGGAAGTTCCATTACCACAACAGAGGATTTTGTTGCCATTGAGCAGAGACTGAACCAGCGTCATGGCTGCACGGGAGATGGCATCCGGAAGCGCCTCTGCTGCCGCAATTTGAGTTTGAATGCTTTCAGTGAAGCAAGCTTTAATTCGTTCTTGCACGCTAATCCTTAAACCTTAATTATGAGTGGTCATTAAAGGCATCCTTAATCCACTCAACTTCATTCCCGGTGAAGGCTACCACATCGAACCGGCAATCCACAGTATCAAAACTCCCATTATGACGCGCGAGCCACAAGCGGGCAGTCTGTAATAATTTGTGTTGTTTGCTGCGGGTCACACTGGCTGCCGCACCACCGTAAAGGGCTGAGCGGCGGTAACGCACCTCGACAAAAACGGTGGTCCTGCCTTCACGCATTATCAGATCGATCTCGCCGCCACGCTCGTTCACGTTAGCGGCGACAAACCGCAGTCCTTTGCTCTCCAGCCAGCGACGCGCTTGTGCCTCCCACGCATCGCCGGTCTGTTTAGTGGTTAACTGGCGGGGACTACCTGACCTTGTTGGTACTGTAGCCATGATAACTTCCTGTTAATTACGCAATCCGGGTTAGCCGTCAGACTTCCGGTATTACCGTTGATTTCGAAACCCTGAACCTGGCGCATTTGTGAGAAATGATTTGCCAACGACCAGGCATCAACGCCCATCGCATACATGCGAGCCAGCGAATAATCGTTATTCACCGCACTGAGCGCCTGCTGCATTAATGGCAGATTACCGCCCGCCAGCATCGGGATTTCGCTATATTGCAAACCTTCCATTTCCAGACGGAAATCCGGACCCGCGGTGCCTTGTGCGCTTCGGGAGCTTGCGTACAGCGTTGCACCGCTCTGGCTACCGTTACGCATGGCGATCATCGGTTTGATAAAAGCGATTTCGCCCGGCGTTGCCACAATGTACACCGCATCGACACGGCCGCCATTATTGGTGAACTGGTCATCGGTTGGCGTGGTTTGCAGCGTTGGATTGTTGGTCGTTATGCCTGAGTCGGTTGTCGCTCTGGGAGTAATCGGGCTACCCGTTAAAGCGATACCCGAACCGCCGTTAACACCCGCGCGTAATTCGCTGGTGGAACCAAATTTTTGTTGCAGAACGGTGCCGCCGCCCAGTTTCTGCCACTCTTGCGCAAACGCATTGGCTACGCGATCGCCCAGCGAACTGCGAGGGATCAGCACCAGTGGCGCTTGTTTACCCTGGTCACGAATATGACGCGCTGCATCGCGCGCTTCGTCTTCCGGTGAAAGCGCGAAGTAACAAATATTGACGCGGTTTTCGATATTTTCCGGCTGGTTCAGTGCCAGCACGTTCAGCGGGGTGTTGCTTTTCAGTAACTCTTCAACGTTATTTTTCAGCAACGGACCGACCACAATACTCGCGCCATCCTGCTGAACCTGGTTGAGGATCTGGCTAAGCGGTTGTGATGAGGTATCATAAATTTTCAGCTCTGCGGATGGATTCGCGGGGGCGCTTACCGCCGCAGTGCTTGCCGCCGGGGCGCTTACAGGCACTGGTTGAGCCGCGGTTTCTTCGCCTGTCAGATCGCTAACCGAGGCTTGTGCCGGGCTGGCAACGCCGTCAACAGTTTGCTGCTGGGGTTGTTCTGCAACGTCTGCAATTGGTGCGGCAGTTGCCTGTGCCGCCACTGGCTGAGTGCCGATATTTTTCGCCGCTTCAAAGCCTTGCTGAATAGTGCGGCCAAATACTGCGGCCTGACCATTCAACGGCAATAACAGGGCTATTTTGTTGGTTGACGCTGGTTTAAATGCTTTTACGTTTACCAACTGCGTAGGCAGCATTTTCGCGCCCGGGTTGTTCGGATAACGTTTCTGCCAGTCGGCGATCCCAGCTTTCATCATGTCGGGATCGTTACGGTTATCAAACCAGACGCGCTGCAGATCCAGCCAGCCTTGCAGAATATTTTCGTCGGCGTTGATCACCAGCGTATTCGCCTGGTCCTGAGTCATGGAGGAGAGTGCCTGCCATGTAGCATCAATATTCTGTTGCTTTTCTTTCGCGCCGAGCAGGGGTTCCTGAGCAATTAAGGCGCGCAGTAAATCAATGGAAGGACGCCCCTGACTGGCATCGATTTTTGCCTGCCAGTAACGCGCCTGCTGGTATTGATCTAAATCGGCAGGTGTGATTTTCGCCAGCAGGGTTTGTGCGCCAGCAAAATCTTTCTGCGCCAGCTTAATTTCTACTGCCAGAAGAGTTTTCTCGCGACGCTGGTAATCGTCCAGTTCCTGCGGCAGTTGGTTAAACAGCTCCACCGCCTGCCCGGTTTTACCTTCTTTCACCAGTGCACGAATGGCGAGTAATTGCCAGTTGATCCTGGTATCATCAGCGCTTTGCTGCATCTGCTGAAGATAAAAGGCAGAATCAGCCTGCGCCGTGCCCTGCATATAGGCAGTGGACTGATCGGGAGTATGGGTGCCACAACCGGCGAAAATCAGGGCTGCCAGAACAACCGGCAGACAACGCGCGGCTTTCAAACGAGAAAATGTTGAGGGTACCATAATGTATCCAGTGATATTTTTTTTACGCAATGCTCAATATTAAATCGGCAATACGGACGACACAATGAAACAACACCAATCGGCGGATAATTCTCAGGGCCAGCTTTACATTGTACCGACGCCAATCGGCAATCTGGCGGATATCACCCAGCGTGCGTTGGAGGTATTACAGGCCGTTGATCTGATTGCCGCCGAGGATACGCGTCACACCGGTTTATTGCTGCAACATTTTGGGATTAATGCTCGGTTGTTTGCGCTGCACGACCATAACGAACAACAAAAAGCCGAAACGCTGCTGGCGAAGCTGCAAGAGGGGCAAAACATTGCGCTGGTTTCCGATGCCGGAACGCCGCTAATTAACGATCCTGGCTACCATCTGGTGCGTACCTGCCGGGAAGCGGGCATTCGCGTGGTGCCGCTACCTGGACCGTGTGCTGCTATCACTGCATTAAGTGCTGCGGGTTTACCATCCGATCGTTTTTGTTATGAAGGCTTTTTACCTGCCAAATCAAAAGGCCGTCGTGATGCGCTAAAAGCCATTGAAGCGGAGCCGCGTACGCTGATTTTTTATGAATCCACCCACCGTCTGTTAGATAGCCTGGAAGATATCGTTGCTGTGCTGGGTGAGTCCCGTTACGTGGTGCTGGCGCGTGAGCTGACCAAAACCTGGGAAACCATTCACGGCGCGCCCGTTGGCGAGCTGCTGGCGTGGGTAAAAGAAGATGAAAACCGTCGCAAAGGCGAAATGGTGCTGATTGTTGAAGGCCATAAAGCGCAGGAAGAAGACTTACCCGCCGATGCCCTGCGCACGCTGGCGTTGTTACAGGCTGAGCTTCCGCTGAAGAAAGCGGCGGCGCTGGCGGCAGAGATTCACGGCGTGAAAAAAAACGCGCTGTATAAGTATGCGCTGGAACAGCAGGGGGAGTGATTACAGGCGTCGCAGCAAGAATAGAGCTGCAACGCCTACACCGGGCGATTTAACGACGACACATCTCATCAATCATGCATGTGAAATAGTTATGCAGCCATAAAAACGAAGCCGGGATAGCGGTAGAGACTTTAGCCGTGAGAAAACGTTCTGTCGCATCCTGCTTTCCTTCGCCAGTCACCAGTAGCAAAACTTCGCGGGTATTGAGAATATCCTTCAGGCCTAAGGTGATCCCACGAGTCACGGGGCGACCCGCGGTTTTTAACATCTCATGTTGCTGTGTTCTGGCATCAAGTTGACTGATATGGCAGGCCGGTTGCAGGCTTTCTCCCGGTTCGTTCAGCCCAAGATGGCCGTTTTTTCCCAATCCGAGAACGCATAAATCCAGACCGCCTTTGCGCGCAATCAGGTTCGTTACCCGTTCGCACTCTGTCTCATTTATCTCTTCAGAGCGAAAGCTGATGAGCTGGTCTTCACGTAGCCCCAGCGGCTGCACGATATGCTGTTGAAGGAAAGTTTCGCAGGTGCCAGGCATTGTTAATGGCAGATCCACCCATTCGTCGAGCTTCACGAAGGTGAGTTGGCTGACATCAACCTGCTGCTGGTGGATTTTTTCTACCAGATAATGATACGTCAGTAATGGTGTGGCTCCGGTCGCCAGGCAAATCACGGCATCCGGTTTGCTACGGATCACGGCCAATAAATATTCGCTGGCACGTTCACTTAACGCCGTATAGTTTTCAACTTGTTGAAGGGTTTGCACAGGATGAAATTCCTTTAGTAAAGAGGCACCACCAGACGCAGTGCCTCGTTCCATTTACAAAATGCCGAATGCGGAACAAACAATAGAGAGCACAAAAGTCACGCCGATTAACAGCACCGGATGCGCTTTTTTCACCCGCAGGAAGTAATACATCAACAGGGTGTAGGCCATCGGTAAAATGTTCGGGAAGACTTTATCGAAGAAATCCTGCTGCAGCGCGACGCTGTGGGTACTGTCGATGGCAAACGATGTCACCACGTTAATATGCACATACGAAGCGATCAGCCCGCCGATTACCGTGATCCCGAGGATGGTTGCCGAACGAGCAATCATCTGCGAGTTCTCTCGCACTTTATCGATCGCCTTCACGCCGACTGAATAACCGACGTGGGTCCAGCCGACGCGCAGGAAGAAGATAAGCAGGTAAACGGCGAAAAATAGAATCGGCCCCAGCAAGTTTCCCTGGCTGGCAAATGATGAGCAAATTCCCGCCATAATCGGCAATAAGGTAAACCAGAAAATCGCATCGCCAATCCCGGCGATTGGGCCAAACAGTGCCACTTTGAGGCCTTTAATGGTGTCGCGGTTTTCTCCTTTTTCTTCCATCGAAATTAATAACCCCATCAGGAATCCGACCAGATTCGGGTGGGTATTAATAAATTCGAGGTTATCTTTCATCGCCGCGCTTAGGCCCGGTTTGTCGTCCTTATAAATCTTTTTCAGGAGTGGCAACATCGCCCAGGTAAAACCGCCCGCCTGCATCCTTTCGTAGTTAAAGCTCGCTTGCAGGAGTGACGAACGAAAGCCCAGACGGGTGATATCTTTTTTACTGATTTCAGATCCCATTGCTGTAGTCCTCTTCTTCATTTTTACTGGCAACGGGCTGCGGTTGCGCTTGCTGCCGGGATTTCGCATTGAAAAACTCATACACCGCAAAGCCTGCACCCAGTACGGCAACTGGCAACAGGTTGCTGACCTGGATGTAGCAAACAAACAGGAAACCGGCGATCAGGTAAGGGATATATTGCGCTTTGAACATTACGCGTAGCAGCAAGCCAAAACCAACGGCAGGCAGAATACCGCCAGCGACTTCAAAGCCGTGGGTCAGCCAGGCGGGCATCGCTTTCACCAGCGCCTGCATCGCCCCCTGTGCCAGGTAAGTACAGAGGAAAGCAATCACCGCGTACGCTGAAGCGACGATGAGCATCGTTGTCCAGTTAAGTCGGGAAAACGCTGCCGTATCCGCATCTTTCGCGCATTTATCGGCTTTGGTCATAAATAATGAGAAAGCGGAATAGAAGAACAGAATGACGTACTGCATTAACAAACTAAACGGCAGGCCAAGACCAATTGCCGTTTTGGCATCAACGCCCGTAGACCACGCAATGACGGTAGTCATCAGACCCGCCATAATCGGGTTGGGCGGCTGAACACCACCGGCAGGGGTTAATCCGGCGAAAGCCAGCTCAGTCAGACCACCGGTAATTAAGCCAGTCTGAATATCACCGAGAATAGCGCCAGTTAGGGTACAAACGATTATCGGGCGGAATAAAAATAAGGCTTCCAGCCAAAAATCAATCCCCAGAACGAAAACTAACGCCGCCAGGGATAATCCCTGAATTAGGGTTATTTCATGCATTTTTATTACCTCAAACCAGTATTAAGGCGATTTTAAATTTAGTCAGGGATTTGTTCTTTTTGATCGCCGGGGACGTCCTGAATAAAAATATTCACACCGCGTTGTTTAATAAAGCGTAAGTCCGCGAGATCTTGATCGTCGATATAAACTTTACTGCTGATTTGCTTTTTACCTTCCGAGAAATGCATATTGCCGACGTTGACATCTTTCAGGTCAATGCCACCTTCTATCAATTTACGTACCGTTTGTGGCGTGCGGCAAATCAGGAAGATCTTCTGATGCGGTGCAGCTTTGCCGATGACGTTAATGGTTTTTTCGATAGTAAAGAAACGAATGCCAAAGCCGTAGGTTTCCGCGGTAATACCCATTAATTTTTGTTGAATATCATCGTTAGCGACAACATCATCCACGACTACCAGCAGATTTGCACCGATGGTAGATGTCCAGGTCACACCAACCTGACCGTGAACCAGACGGTTATCAATACGGGTTAAGAGAATATTTGGACTGCTCATTGTGTAATCCTCACCATAAAGTTGAATAATATAATTTTTTTAAATATATTATTGTTGCGATATTTTACTGATGTATTTATTAAGGTTTAGTTATCTCCTTTACCATTAAGGCACTCCCCGATATTAATCGGGAAGTACATTGGGATAAATCATAAAAAACTAATGATTATGCTGAAATTCGATTTGCTGAACCACAGACATTAATTTTATTTCTGACAACTTCTTTCATCGCATCCATACCGACGCGCATATAATAACGAGGATCATTACCCTGCGGATTTTCCGCAAACCAGGCTTTAACCGCGCCAGCGAAGGCTATTTTTAATTCTGTGGCAACGTTCACTTTTGTGACGCCAAGTTCAATAGTGCGACGGACAAATTCATCCGGGACATCGCTGGCACCATGCAGCACCAGAGGAACATCCACCACTTCACGAATTTCCGCCAGTCGCTGGAAATCAATCTTCGGCGTTTTGCTGTATAAGCCGTGCGCCGTACCAATCGCTACCGCCAGGCTGTCGACGCCAGTCAGTTCGACAAAGCGTTTAGCTTCTTGTGGATCGGTCAGGAATGCACTTTCGGCGTCAACGCTCATGTCATCTTCAACACCGCCCAGGCGGCCCAGTTCTGCTTCCACGCTGCAATCCTGTGAGTGGCAGAAGTCGACAACCGATTTCACCAGCTTCACGTTCTCAGCAAACGGGAAGTGACTGCCGTCGATCATCGCACTGCGCACGCCTGCGTGGACTTTACGGCGAATATCATCGAGTGATTCGTGGTGGTCGAGATGCAGCGCCAGTGGCATGTTGTAGGTTGTGGAATAGGCGCTACACAGGGCGTAGATCTCTTCCAGCGCGATATGTTTAAAGGTCCCCGGCGTTCCGGCGAGGATCACCGGCGATCGCATTTCACTGCACACTTCGAGGATCGCCTGGATCGTCTCGGCGTTATGAATGTTAAAAGCAGGCACCGCGTAGCCATTGGCCTGGGCGTCCTGTAACAGATATTTGGTGGAGATAATGCTCATAATGCGATCCTCTTATGCCTGCCACGGATGAATGATTACGCCTTGCACCACACGGTTAACGGTGCCGCTGGCTGATGGGGTATCCGGCGTATTGCCCATGTGCAGCGACTGCATCAGTGCAAACGTCTGGGCGTACATCAGGAAGCAAAATGCCTGCTCAACGTCGATAAAGTGACGTGACGGCGGCAGGAT
Organism: Escherichia sp. MOD1-EC5189; assembly: GCF_002966045.1. NCBI lineage: Bacteria > Pseudomonadati > Pseudomonadota > Gammaproteobacteria > Enterobacterales > Enterobacteriaceae > Escherichia > Escherichia sp. MOD1-EC5189. The sequence continues at coordinate 18,216 of NZ_PTRX01000006.1, forward strand.
GATATGTGGACCGGCGGTAATAACGTCGTTGCCTTCCGCGGCGATGGCGATTACGCGCATTGCCTGGTTGTCACGGCGGAGTTCTGCCAGCAGATCAAGATCATACTGACGCGTATAGGGGTGGCTGGAGACAAACACCACCACCAGCGTTTCGTTATCGACCAGCGATTTCGGGCCATGACGGAATCCGGTCGGGGAATCATAAAAGGCCGCCAGTTTACCCGCCGTCAGTTCCAGTACTTTCAGCGCCGACTCGCGTGCTGCGCCCTGTAAGCCACCGCTGCCGAGATAAACGATCCGTTTCCACGGTGCGTAACCAAACACACCTTCGCTGAAATCGCCCAGTGAGGTCAGGATCGCCTGGCAACGATCCGCTACGTCGCGGAAGGTCTGGCTATTGATTGTCTCAGGTGCGAAAACCGCGAGGCAGCTGGCCATCATAGTGGTAATGCTGCTTGTCATCGCAAAGCCGCGATCGTGCGTTTCTGCGGGCATCAGCAGGGCAAACGCGTTGTCGCTGTTGATCGCGTTTTGGTAAAGAGCGCCCGCTTCGTTGCATGTGATCGGCAGGTGATAGCATTCCGGTACAAACTGATTCGCCAGTTCCACGGCGGCGACGCTTTCCGGGCTGTTGCCGGATCGACCGAAGGAGATCAACAGCAGTGGATGCGCTGGGTTCAGGTATTCCATTGGATTGGTGACCAGATCGGTGGTCGGTACGGCGCTGACGTTTTTGCCGGTATGGCTGGCAAGCCACGGCGCGATGATGTCACCGATAAATGCCGAGGTTCCGGCTCCGGTCAGGATGATCCGCAGATTCTCTTTGCGCAGTAACGGTTCAAGGAAGTTATTGAGCGCTGTACGTAACGCGTCGATGTTGGTGAGTGAACGGATCCATGCGCGAGGCTGATGGCGGATCTCTTCTTCAGTCCATGTGCCGGTGGTGGCGGCCGCTGGGGTGTAATTTTCTGGCATAACTCAATCCTTAGTCTGATGAACTTGACTTCCGGCATTGCAGGCTTTGCTTGCCTTTCGTTTCATTTCACTTGGTGATTCGTTTCGTTGATTAAAATCTATAGAAAAGAAATCGAAAGTTCAATGGAGAAAAAAGAAATAAAACGAAATTTGTGATCATTGAAAGAAAAGACAAGGGAAGATTAAAGGATTGCGTGATGACGTCGCTATGTGTACCGATTGCTGGAAGCGGCGTACCGTAGAGCGGATAAGACGCGCCAGCGTCGCATTCGACACCACTGCACAGATTAAAACGAAAGAAAAAGAAAGGCCTTACGGGGGAAGTGAAGGCCCAATAAAGGAGCAAACCATCAAAACGAAGCTAATTGACCCTGAATCCAGATTTGTTGCACATGCAGTCCGCTATTCAGCGCAACGACGCTGGCGCGTTTGCCCGGTTTAAGTGATCCCAGAACACCATCAACACCCAGCATTCGCGCCGGATGCAGCGACGCCATATGGATGGCTTCCGCTGGCGTTACGCCCGTCAGCTCGACCATATTGCGAACAGCCGCATCAACAGACAGCGTACTGCCCGCCAGCCCACCGGACGCGGTACGGACAACGCCACCGCGCATCTGCACTTCTTCACCACATAACGTATAGTGACCATCCGGCATCCCGGCTGCCTGCATCGCGTCGGTGATCAGAACTATCCTCTCTTTCGCACAGCAACAACACAGTGACATCGCCGCCGGATGAACATGATGCCCATCGGCTATCAATTCCAGCCAGGCGCGCTTGTCCGTTAAACCCGCGCCAACCATTCCCGGTTCGCGGTGATGTAATCCTGTCATCCCGTTATAGCAATGCACCAGGCCGTCTGCGCCAGCATCAAATGCGGCGCGGGTTTGTTGCCAGGTTGCTGCGCTATGTCCCAGCATTACCCGCACGTTCTGCTGTTTAAGATGACGAATGGCTTGTAACGCGCCCGTTTTCTCTGGTGCCAGCGCCACCATGCGCAAGGTATGCCGTGAAACAGCAATCAATTGATCCAGCTCGGCAATTTCAAGTTCGCGAAACAGCTCCGGCGGATGTGCGCCTTTATTCTGCGGCGTGAAGTACGGCCCTTCGAGATAACTCCCCAGCACTTGCGCACCAGGTCCACCGCGCTGGCAGCGTAGAGCAATACGTTCCAGCGCCGCATGAATGGTATTAAGCGGCGCGGTTACGGTAGTCGGCAACCAACTGCCGACACCTTCCCGTGCCTTGTGCATTGCCAGCTTGTCGAGCACATCCGGCGCGTCATCCATAACATCAACGCCCGCACCACCGTGTACATGGGTATCGATATAAGCGGGGCAGAGCAGTTCCGCATCGCGTTCAGCCACGCCCACTGGAATCGGTTCGATTGCTGCAATTACACCGTCAGCAATATGCAACTGATGATCATCAAGCCAGCCCTCCTCAGTCAGCAGTCTTCTGGCGCGAAGAACGTGTGTCATATTCCTTCCTCGACCGGACATTCTTCATGGCAGCGGCCTAATTCATCCACCAGACTGGTCAGCCCACGGTGTCCACACTCCAGCGCCTGTACACGGAATTCTTCACCGCTTAACCCTTCGCGCTCCAGCACCATTTCCAGTAACAGTTGCAAATTGGTGCCGGTGATCACTTCATAGCCCGGTTTTTGCATCGCCAGCGTTGAAGCCACGCGAAACGGTGTGCCGCCCAGCAAATCTGTCAGAAAAACAATGCCGTCTTCACAATCCAGTTGGGCGATGGCCTCTTCAAGCTGCGATGTAAGCAGCGCGGTGCTTGAGGTTTCCGGAAAATCGATGGCGATAAACTGCGATTGCTCACCGAGAATTTGCTTCATTGCTTTTTCCATGCCGCTGGCAAATCCGCCATGCCCTGTCAAAATAATACTTAACATCTAATACCTCATTGTATTTAAAGGAAATGGCAGAATTTACCGACGATGCCGAGAACCACGGTCACTGCAATCAGGCGCAGCGGACTCCAGCCGCGGCGTACCAGCCAGAACATGGTCAGGGTATAGACCAGCGGTAAGAAGGCAGGCATCAGTTTGTCGATAACGTCAGCCTGCAGCTTAACCACTGCGTCGCCCGCCGTGATTTCCAGCGTGGTGCTTAAACGAACATAGGTTGCCACCAGCGCGCCGATCACCGTCATCCCAACGATAGACGCTGCATGGCCGACTTTTTTGGTATTCGCTTTAATGAGTGGGATCGCCGCCACGCCCATGCGGTAAGCATAATGCGCCAGACCAAAACGCAGCCCCAGGTGTACCACGTTAAACAGCACAATAAACACGACTGCGCCAAGAATGGAGCCTTGCAATGCCAGACTGGCACCAATCCCGCCACAAATCGGCAGTAACGTTAGCCAGAACATCGCATCGCCAATCCCGCCGAGCGGCGCACCGACGGCAATTTTGGTGCTCTGAATACTGTTAACGTCCTGCTTAGAACGCTCCATCGCGAGGATAATGCCAATAACAAACGTCACCAGAAACGGATGGGTATTGAAGAAACCCATATGCCCCTTCATGGCGCGCGCCAGGTCGCGTTTATTAGTGTGGATCTTTTTCAGAGCAGGCAGCAGACCGTACAACCAGCCGGAAGCCTGCATACGCTCGTAGTTAAAAGACGCTTGTAACAGCATGGAACGCCAGGCGACGCGGTTGATATCTTTTTTTGTTAGCTCCGCGCCAATGCTCTGATCTTCGTATACGTTTTCATTGACGCCTGTCAGTAGTGTCTCTTCATTTTCGCTGACGTTCGGCAGGGTGGTTTGATTAGATGCCATCTTCAAATTCCTCTTTCTGTGCCGCAGGTTGAGTCGGTTCAGGAGATTTACGCAGCAGGTCGATCAGCGCCATCGCCAGCGCGGCGGCAGCAATAGCCAGCACCGGTAACTTGAGCCAGGCTGCGGCAACGAAGCCCAGGATGAAGTAGGGGATATAGACGTTTTTCATCATGATTTTCAGCAGCACGGCAAAACCGATTGCTGGCATGATGCCGCCCGCGACGCCAAGGCCGTCGATTAACCGTTGTGGCAGGACATCAATGATGGTTTTTGCATGTTCCGCGCCGAAATAGATAGGCAGGAAAGCGCAGAGAAAATAGAACGTGCCGAGTGCCAGCAATGCCAGATAGTTCACGCGTTCAATGCCGCGAGTATCGGCGTTCTCCGCCATCCGGTCGCAGCGGGACATCACGCCAGACATCACCGAGAACAGGAAGGTAATCCCCATCTGTACTGCGACAGCGAAAGGTACGGCGACACCGACCGCGACATCCGGTTTCACGCCAGTAGTAATGGCAAACGCCGTGCCGACGATAGTTCCGATAATCACGTTAGGCGGCTGTGCGCCCGCCAGCGGTGCCAGCCCCATCCACACCAGTTCCAGCGTACCGCCGGTTAAAATACCGGTATGCAGATCGCCAAGCACCAACCCAACTAACGGGCCGAGGACCACCGGGCGGTGCATATGGGTCAAGCCGTTAAACATATCCAGGCCAGCGATAAAGGCGATAATGCCCAACGCAAATGCCTGCAACAGACTGATTTCCATAATGAATCCCTCAAAGTAATTTAAAGAGGTCCACAGCAGGTTCTGTCGGAACGCCCTGAACGAAGCATTCCACCCCAGCGGCTTTCAGGTCGTTAAATGCCGCGATATCGCTCGCATCCACAGAAACCGTTTTGGCAATTTGCTGCTTGCCATTGGCATAGTGCATGTTGCCAACGTTAATGCGACTCACCGGGACCCCACCTTTAACCAGCGTCAGGAAATCGGCAGGTGTTTTACAAACCAGCAGAATTTTCTGCCGATCGGCGGCGCGGTGGATGTTGTCGATCACTTTTTGCAGCGTCCAGAAACGTACGGCGATCCCTTCAGCCAGTACCATTTCCATCAGGTTTTGTTGTACCGGATCTTCGGCAACCTCATCATTGGCTACTAGCACCAGATTTGCCCCCGCAAATCCGACCCACTGAACGCCGACCTGACCGTGAATCAAGCGTTCATCAATCCGGCTTAAAACAATATTTGGCATAGCGTGTTCCTCTTTGTTTTGGTTATTGGCCTTCACAGGCTGTGTGGTACTGCGCCAGGATGTCCTGAATATGGTTGATAATGAGTTCCCGTGGCGTTGGCTGCAGCTCGCCGGAGCGAACTTTCACGTACTGCAGCGGCAGATACTGACTGATGAGCGGTAGCGGAATCGGTGAATCCGCCAGATTACGAACCAGATGGGCGAAAGCGTCATCAATCTGGCTGTCCGGCCAGTAGTAGCGCACGCGATCCGAGTAGCTATAACCACGCGCCAGGCGACGTGCGTTGCCGTCACCGTGGTAGTGGCTTTGCCAGTATTCCGGGCGGTCGAGCATCACGTTTTCCAGTACCTGACGCAGACCGGAACAGGCTTTCGCTGGCACCAGTTCTTCTTCAATCGCTGCCAGTGAAAACAGAGCTTCACGCAGGGCGAAGGTCAGCGCCGGTCCAACTTTCAGAATGGCAAAGTGGTCAATAACCAACTGACGTAACGAGTGCGGCGTTTGATAATCCGTAGAGTGAGCTTCGAAAATCAGCGTTTCGTATCTTTCGACCATCTGGCTTAAGGCGGTCGCTTTGGTGGGCTGATAATCAATAACGTTGGTGTGATCGAATTCGACGCCTGGCTGAACTACCAGCGCAATGATGCGCGGCCAGATGGCGTTCAGCCCCTGCTTTTCAAAGGCGTGACGATGGGCTTCCAGCGTGGCGCGGGCAGCATCTGGCGTAGTGACCGCCAGTTCGCTTAAGGTTTCATGTGCGCCGCCAGGTACCGGCACTTCGGTACCAATGACATACACCAGATCGGCTTCGCCAAAATGTTCACGGCAGGTTTCTTCCGCCACTTTCGCTAGGCGGGCGGCACGTTCGGCAACGATGCCATCGGTTAAGGGAACCGGATCGTCCTGACAGGACATGCTGCAATCAAGGTGAATTTTTTTGAATCCCGCCGTGACGTAGCTTTTAATCAAATCATCAGCATTGGCCATCGCCTGAACGGCAGACAGTTTTTGCCAGCGGTTTGGCCCCAGATGGTCGCCACCCAAAATCAACGCGTCCTGTGGGAAATTCAGCGACTCAGCAAGCTGGCAAACAAAGCCGCGAAAATCGGCGGGCGTCATTCCGGTATAACCGCCGAACTGGTCCACCTGATTGGATGTTGCTTCAATCAGTAATGGCGTTTGGTTAGCGCAGGCGTAGCGGATTGCGGCTTCCAGCACCAGCGGGTGCGCGGAACAAACGGCATAAATCCCATTTGTTTTGCCCTCTTTGTGCCGTCTCACCATTTCTGTCAGATGTTTCACTTTCCTCTCCAGTTCAGATTACTGCAACTTTAATCTTTCGTTTTGTTTCAATTGATACTGCGTCATGGTGAGATAAAAATAAAACGAAAGATAATAGTTTTCTGATCTGATTCACAAAAGAAACATAATGAAAGTCTCTGAAACGAGGGTAGCTTGCGGCAGGGGCAATGTGGGCTTGCATTTACTTAATAGAAAGGCGTTAATAGGCAAAACGAAATGAAACGAAAGTTTTACGAAAGGACTTACTATGAGTAATACCGACGCTTCAGGCGAGAAGCGAGTGACAGGCACCAGTGAGCGACGAGAGCAGATCATTCAACGCCTGCGCCAGCAAGGAAGTGTGCAGGTTAATGATCTATCGGCATTGTATGGCGTATCTACTGTGACTATCCGCAACGATCTGGCGTTTCTTGAAAAACAGGGGATCGCTGTGCGTGCCTATGGTGGCGCATTGATCTGCGATAGCACGACGCCATCAGTCGAACCATCGGTGGAAGATAAAAGTGCGCTCAACACGGCGATGAAACGCAGCGTTGCGAAAGCTGCCGTTGAGCTGATTCAGCCGGGTCATCGCGTGATCCTCGACTCCGGGACCACCACCTTTGAGATTGCCCGTCTGATGCGCAAGCACACCGACGTGATTGCAATGACCAACGGTATGAACGTGGCCAATGCCTTGCTGGAAGCGGAAGGCGTTGAGCTGCTGATGACCGGCGGGCATCTGCGGCGTCAGTCACAATCTTTTTATGGCGATCAGGCTGAACAATCGCTGCAAAATTACCACTTCGACATGCTGTTTCTCGGGGTAGATGCTATTGATCTGGAGCGCGGCGTCAGCACGCATAATGAAGATGAAGCTCGTTTAAATCGCCGGATGTGCGAAGTTGCGGAACGGATCATCGTGGTCACCGATTCCAGTAAGTTCAACCGTTCCAGTTTACATAAGATCATTGATACTCAACGTATCGACATGATCATTGTTGATGAAGGCATTCCTGCGGATAGTCTGGAAGGCCTGCGAAAGGCTGGGGTTGAAGTGATTCTGGTCGGGGAGTGAGAAAGGGTGCCCGCTGGTCAACACGAATGCGTTCGGCGGGCATTGTGAATATTATCAATGGGCTTCTTCTGTCTCTCGGGTGAGGGTTTCCCAGTCGGCAGGAGGATGTCCTCTTTTTAACATTTTGCTGAATACGGTATAGGCATCTGTTTTTTTACCGTAGGTGCGCAGAGTGTTTTCATCGTTCATCCATCCCAGAATGATGACTTTCTCTTTTTCGCTGTAACGAAAGAAGAGACGATAACGACCAGCACCAAATTTTACCCGTGACCAGTCTTTATTTTTCCCAGAGCCTAACGACTTGCCATGACGGAATGCCGGTGATGATGGATTGACCGTGATATGCTCCTCAATCACTTTATGGACTACCGCCAATAACTTTGTGGCGGCTTTTCTCTGATAATTTTCAGGATCTTTTCCCTTTAATGTCTCGACTTCGGCAACTAAAGCGTCGTAGGTTTCCTGAAAACAGGGATGAGCATATAGCGCCCAACCATTAACCCTTTGTGGAAAATCCATTATTCGTCGTCGCCAATCTCATCATCAATGTTGACGTCCATGCCAGCGACAAGTTTCTTTCCTTGTTGAATGTCGAATGGACGAGTTTTTTGCGGGTTGTTCTGGATATCTGCATCCAGAAAACGCAAAAATGCATTCATAGTAGGATCCTCCTGTTCATCTCCCAATCGGCACATAAATACTTGCCCACCAGGCAGAATTTCGTAATGAATGCTGTCCAGGCCTGGCTTCAGTTTTAAGGCCTCACGCACTGGCGCGGGGATAGTTGTTTGTCCGCGTATCGTGACCTTTGATTCAGTGGTCAGTACAGCGTTAGAGCGAGCATTAGCGGGCATTATTCACTGTCCTTTTACAGCCTGTTTTCTGCTCAAATTATAAGCTTGAACTACGGTAATGCAAATGCATTATTAATGGATGTGGGGACTTTAAACAATAAAAACATGGCACTAAGGCCATGTTTTGCGAGGCGCTTTCCAGAAAAGATCAGGTCACAGGTGCCGGGTTAAACACTGCCAGTTGGTTATGCAATCCCCATTGATCTGAGAAGGTTTTCTTCTTCCCGCTGGCGACGTCGAGAATAAAGTGGAACAACTTCCAGCCCACCTCTTCAATGGTTTCTTCGCCGGTGGCGATGGTGCCTGCGTTGATATCCATTAAGTCAAACCAACGGTTTGCCAGTTCGGTGCGGGTCGCCATTTTAATGACGGGTACTGCCATCAGGCCATACGGCGTACCGCGACCGGTCGTAAACACTTGCACGGTAATCCCTGAAGCCACCTGTTGTGTGCCACAGACAAAATCGCTGGCTGGCGTCGCGGCGTAAATTAATCCGCGTTTAGTCGGGCGTTGACCGGGCGACAGCACTTCAACAATTGCACTTTTACCCGATTTAGCAATGGAGCCGAGTGCCTTCTCCACTACGTTTGCCAGACCGCCTTTCTTGTTGCCCGGAGAAGGGTTGGCGCTGCGGTCGGTTTTTCCCATATTGAGATAGTTATCGTACCACTCCATCTCTTCCAGCAGACGTTTGCCGACCTCTTCGTTCACTGCGCGCGGCGTCAGCAGATGGATCGCGTCACGCACTTCCGTTACTTCCGAGAACATCACCGTTGCACCGCAGCGCACCAGTAGATCAGATGCATAACCCACGGCCGGATTTGCCGTTACACCAGAAAACGCATCGCTGCCACCGCACTGCATGCCGACAACCAGTTCTGAAGCCGGACAGGTTTCTCGCTGACGTTGATTCAGTTTTTGTAGATGGCGTTCGGCGACCTGCAAAATATCCTCGACCATGGACTGAAAACCGACATGCTTTTCATCCTGCAAACTGACAATGCTGGCGCTTTCTACTGGAATAGCTTGCACATCATCCGTTCCAGTCAGCAGGCGTTCAGGCTGCAACTTTTCACAACCCAGACCAATCACCATTACTTCGCCGCCAAAGTTAGGGTTCAGCGAAATATTGTGAATGGTACGAATAGGCACAACTGCCGCCGGTGCGTTAATCGCCACGCCACAACCGTACAAATGATTCAGCCCCACCACGCCATCGACATTCGGGTATTTCGGTAGCAGATCGCGTTCAATGATTTTTACTACATAGTCCACCACGCCTGCCACACAGTGGACGCTGGTGGTGATGCCGAGCAGGTTTTTGGTGCCCACGCTGCCATCAGCATTGCGATAGCCCTCAAAGGTGTATCCTTCCAGCGGCGGTAAGGGTTCCGGGACTTTGGTTGCCAGTGGCAGCGTGTGTAACGGCGGCGCTTCCGGTAGTACAACCATTGATTCGTCGATCCAGCTTCCGCGTGGGATTGCGCGCACGGCGTAACCAATCACTTCGCCATAACGAATAATTTCACCATTAGCCGGAATGTCCAGCAATGCGACTTTATGCCCCTGGGGAATATGTTCAATTAATTCCAGCCCATCCGGAAAACGCGTTCCTGCTTTCAGGCCATTATCATTAACAATAATTGCCACATTATCTGTGTCGTGAACTTTTATATAAAACGCAGTTGGCGTTTCTTGTCTGATTTCGATGTTGGCCATTGTGCAATATTCTCCAGCCAGGGATTATTAAAATGAGGACCTGGTCTCATTTAAAAATAAATGACTTCATTGGGTGAAATAAGAATGTCAGGAGTTTAAACGCAGAAATGTGATCAATGTCAATCATTTCAGGGATTGCAGTGCCGCCCGGCAGGGTAAAGCGCAAATCTGTGCTTTAGCGCGCAACCTTATGTGCATATGCTCAAAATAATATTTAAATAGTAATAATTAAATTAGCATTTGCACAATGATTATTATTCTCTCGCTGCTTATACTAATTCCTGAGTTCATTGTCGTAACGGCATAAATAAAACTCATAAATAACACCTTCCCCATAATAATAAAAATCAGCATAAGTACCCGAGGTAAATAAAATGATTCTGGACACCGTTGACGTAAAAAAGAAAGGCGTGCATACCCGCTATTTAATATTACTGATTATTTTTATTGTTACCGCCGTTAACTACGCCGATCGTGCAACGCTGTCTATTGCTGGTACCGAAGTGGCAAAAGAGTTGCAGTTAAGTGCGGTTTCGATGGGTTATATCTTTTCTGCTTTTGGCTGGGCCTACTTGCTGATGCAAATCCCCGGCGGCTGGCTGCTTGATAAGTTTGGCTCGAAAAAAGTTTACACCTACAGCCTCTTTTTCTGGTCGCTATTCACCTTCCTGCAAGGCTTTGTTGATATGTTCCCGCTGGCCTGGGCAGGGATCTCCATGTTCTTTATGCGCTTTATGCTCGGCTTCTCGGAAGCGCCATCATTCCCGGCGAACGCCCGTATTGTCGCCGCCTGGTTCCCGACGAAAGAACGTGGTACTGCCTCCGCCATCTTTAACTCGGCGCAATATTTCTCGCTGGCGCTCTTTTCGCCTCTGCTTGGCTGGCTGACTTTCGCCTGGGGATGGGAGCACGTCTTTACCGTTATGGGGGTGATTGGTTTTGTGCTGACGGCGCTGTGGATCAAGTTGATTCATAACCCGACAGATCACCCACGTATGTCTGCGGAAGAGCTGAAGTTTATATCTGAAAATGGCGCGGTGGTCGATATGGACCACAAAAAGCCGGGCAGCGCGGCAGCAAGCGGTCCCAAACTGCATTACATCAAGCAATTGCTCTCTAACCGCATGATGTTGGGCGTATTTTTCGGACAATATTTTATCAACACCATCACCTGGTTCTTCCTCACCTGGTTCCCGATTTATCTGGTGCAGGAAAAAGGCATGTCGATTCTGAAAGTGGGTCTGGTCGCCTCGATTCCGGCACTGTGTGGTTTTGCGGGCGGCGTGCTGGGAGGTGTCTTCTCGGATTATCTGATCAAACGCGGTTTGTCCCTGACCCTGGCACGTAAGCTACCGATTGTGCTGGGAATGTTGCTGGCTTCCACCATCATCTTATGTAACTACACCAACAACACCACGCTGGTGGTCATGCTGATGGCGCTGGCTTTTTTTGGCAAAGGATTTGGTGCTCTGGGCTGGCCGGTGATTTCTGACACCGCGCCGAAAGAGATTGTTGGCCTCTGCGGCGGCGTCTTTAACGTCTTTGGAAATGTTGCCTCCATTGTCACTCCACTGGTGATTGGCTACCTGGTGAGTGAACTGCACTCCTTCAATGCGGCACTGGTCTTCGTGGGATGTTCGGCGCTGATGGCGATGGTCTGCTACCTCTTCGTAGTTGGCGACATTAAACGTATGGAATTGCAGAAATAAGCAAAGGTATAAGCGATGAATAACGATGTTTTCCCGAATAAATTCAAAGCCGCACTGGCTGCGAAACAGGTACAAATTGGTTGCTGGTCAGCACTCTCTAACCCGATTAGCACTGAAGTTCTTGGTTTGGCTGGGTTTGACTGGCTGGTGCTGGATGGCGAACATGCGCCAAACGATATCTCCACGTTTATTCCGCAGTTAATGGCCCTGAAAGGCAGCGCCAGCGCGCCAGTAGTGCGAGTGCCGACCAACGAGCCGGTAATTATAAAGCGTCTTCTGGATATCGGTTTCTATAACTTCCTGATTCCTTTTGTAGAAACAAAAGAGGAAGCAGAGCAGGCGGTGGCATCAACCCGTTACCCACCGGAAGGCATTCGCGGCGTCTCCGTTTCTCACCGCGCCAATATGTTTGGCACCGTGGCGGATTATTTCGCTCAGTCGAACAAGAACATCACCATTCTGGTCCAGATAGAAAGTCAGCAGGGCGTAGATAACGTCGATGCCATTGCCGCTACCGAAGGTGTAGACGGTATCTTCGTCGGCCCCAGCGATCTGGCTGCGGCATTAGGCCATCTCGGCAATGCCTCGCACCCGGATGTACAAAAAGCAATCCAGCATATTTTTAACCGTGCCAGTGCGCACGGCAAACCCAGCGGTATCCTCGCGCCGGTCGAAGCCGATGCGCGTCGTTATCTGGAATGGGGCGCGACGTTTGTGGCTGTCGGCAGCGATCTCGGCGTCTTCCGCTCTGCCACTCAGAAACTGGCTGATACCTTTAAAAAATAACCACCACCGCAACAAGAGAGATGATTGATATGACTATGAAAGTTGGTTTTATTGGCCTGGGGATTATGGGTAAACCAATGAGTAAAAACCTTCTGAAAGCAGGTTACTCGCTGGTGGTTGCTGACCGTAACCCAGAAGCTATTGCTGACGTGATTGCTGCAGGTGCAGAAACAGCTTCTACGGCTAAAGCGATCGCTGAACAGTGCGACGTCATCATAACCATGCTGCCAAACTCCCCTCATGTGAAAGAGGTGGCGCTGGGTGAGAATGGCGTTATTGAAGGCGCGAAGCCTGGTACGGTATTGATCGATATGAGTTCTATTGCACCGCTGGCAAGCCGTGAAATAAGCGAAGCGCTGAAAGCGAAAGGCATTGATATGCTGGACGCCCCGGTGAGCGGCGGTGAACCGAAAGCCATCGACGGTACGCTGTCAGTGATGGTGGGCGGCGACAAGGCTATTTTCGACAAATACTATGATTTGATGAAAGCGATGGCGGGTTCCGTGGTGCATACCGGGGAAATCGGTGCAGGTAACGTCACCAAACTGGCAAATCAGGTCATTGTGGCGCTGAATATTGCCGCGATGTCAGAAGCGTTAACGCTGGCAACCAAAGCGGGCGTTAACCCGGATCTGGTGTATCAGGCAATTCGCGGTGGACTGGCGGGCAGTACCGTGCTGGATGCCAAAGCGCCGATGGTGATGGACCGCAACTTCAAGCCGGGCTTCCGTATTGATCTGCATATTAAGGATCTGGCAAATGCGCTGGATACTTCCCACGGCGTCGGCGCGCAACTGCCGCTCACAGCTGCGGTTATGGAGATGATGCAGGCACTGCGTGCCGATGGTTTAGGAACGGCGGATCATAGCGCCCTGGCGTGCTACTACGAAAAACTGGCGAAAGTCGAAGTTACTCGCTAATGACGTCGTGCCCGGATGGCGTATTGCAATCCGGGCCTGGAATCCAGGCCGAATAAGAGAAACGCCCTCCGGCGTCATGTGGTAACAGGCATAGGTATGAAAATCGTAATCGCCCCAGACTCTTATAAAGAAAGTTTATCTGCCAGCGAGGTTGCGCAGGCGATAGAAAAAGGATTTCGGGAAATTTTTCCTGATGCACAGTATGTTTCCGTTCCGGTTGCCGACGGTGGTGAAGGAACGGTGGAAGCCATGATTGCAGCCACCCAGGGGGCTGAACGTCACGCCTGGGTTACAGGGCCGCTGGGCGAGAAAGTGAATGCCAGTTGGGGGATCTCCGGCGATGGCAAAACCGCGTTTATCGAAATGGCGGCGGCCAGTGGGCTGGAACTGGTACCTGCGGAAAAACGCGATCCACTTGTGACCACTTCACGCGGTACTGGCGAGTTAATCCTGCAGGCGCTGGAGAGCGGCGCGACAAACATTATTATCGGCATTGGCGGCAGCGCCACCAACGACGGCGGCGCAGGCATGGTGCAGGCGCTGGGGGCGAAATTATGCGATGCCAACGGCAATGAAATTGGTTTTGGCGGCGGTAGCCTTAATACTCTGAATGATATTGATATTTCCGGCCTCGATCCGCGCTTAAAAGATTGTGCTATTCGCGTCGCTTGTGATGTCACCAATCCGCTGGTGGGCGATAACGGCGCATCGCGCATCTTTGGCCCACAAAAGGGAGCCAGTGAAGCGATGATTGTCGAGCTGGACAATAACCTCTCTCACTATGCCGATGTCATTAAAAAAGCGCTGCATGTTGATGTGAAAGATGTCCCCGGCGCAGGAGCTGCGGGCGGTATGGGCGCGGCGCTGATGGCGTTTCTTGGTGCGGAACTGAAAAGTGGTATTGAAATCGTCACGACGGCGCTGAATCTGGAGGAACATATTCACGATTGTACGCTGGTGATCACCGGTGAAGGGCGTATTGACAGCCAGAGTATACACGGCAAGGTTCCGATTGGCGTCGCAAACGTGGCGAAAAAGTACCATAAACCGGTGATTGGCATTGCGGGTAGCCTGACCAATGATGTTGGCGTTGTACATCAGCATGGCATTGATGCGGTCTTCAGCGTATTGACCAGTATTGGTACGTTGGACGAAGCATTCCGCGGGGCTTATGACAATATTTACCGTGCTTCACGTAATATCGCCGCGACACTGGCGATTGGAATGCGCAACGCGGGGTGACAAGGGCGCGCAAACCCTCTATACTGCGCGCCGAAGCTGACCAGACAGTCGCCGCTTCGTCGTCGTCCTCTTCGGGGGAGACGGGCGGAGGGGAGGAAAGTCCGGGCTCCATAGGGCAGGGTGCCAGGTAACGCCTGGGGGGGAAACCCACGACCAGTGCAACAGAGAGCAAACCGCCGATGGCCCGTGCAAGCGGGATCAGGTAAGGGTGAAAGGGTGCGGTAAGAGCGCACCGCGCGGCTGGTAACAGTCCGTGGCACGGTAAACTCCACCCGGAGCAAGGCCAAATAGGGGTTCATAAGGTACGGCCCGTACTGAACCCGGGTAGGCTGCTTGAGCCAGTGAGCGATTGCTGGCCTAGATGAATGACTGTCCACGACAGAACCCGGCTTATCGGTCAGTTTCACCTATTTTAACGAAAACCCGCCAGCGTAAACTGGCGGGTTTTTGCTTTTGAGGAGGGTGGTCGGAAAGATGAATGTCTTATCTGGCCTACAAAACAACGAAAATTCAATATATTGCACAGAGGCAATGTAGGCCTGATAAGCGTAGCGCCTCAGGCAATTTTGTGTTTATCATCAGTCTCGAACCTGCTTCGGCAAGCTTTTACTTTTGGTGCAGACGGAAAGATGAACGAATATCTAAGCTATTAATAATAGACTTTGCAAGAAATCATTACATTTATATTTCATTTAAAAGATCGTAATCATACGTATATTCTTTGATAATAAAACGACACTCGTTGAAGCTAAATTCATCGTCTGAAAAGGAATTGTCAACAGAATCTCTCTCTTCCTCTAGGCTATTATCTGAAAGCAAGTCGTTTGAGTTAGTGTAATCTAGGTTGTAATCGACAGTATAATTAATTTCTGGATCGGTTTGGTAATCATTTTTTTTGACGCAATCATATTCTTCAATAATTTTGTCGATATAATCATATGCTTTTTCTAATGAGAAGTTTTTCATCTCTGGTAATTTAACTTTGCTCAAATAATTATTAATTTTTGAGGAGTTTTTATATATGCTTTTTGTTAATTCTTTTTCTAATTTGTCTGTTATATTTGCTGTTGGTATGGATTTTATAATCGCATATCTCATGATTTTTAATTGATCTTCGGTTAAATCTCCAAGCTCATTTAAACAACTTTCGACAAAGTTGATTTTTTCTCTGGAATAATCATCGCTGATACTTGTTAACGCTGGGGTGATTTTTAATAAAGAATTCCATGAGATAGTACCATTGTGTGTCGAACGCATAAAATTTATATTGTACATATTGGTTTTAGTAAACTTTGTTGCAAACAATGTAAAGGGATCTAAAGTCGCGTAAGCCATATGTTTATTTGAAAAATCATAACCAGTTAAATCGACGTTATGCAAGTCCAGATAGGATAAATCTATTACGTCGCCTGCTCCAGAGCTAAAGATTACATTTAATCTTCTGATTTCATTGTAAATTTCCTCTAATGAACAATTTGTGTTCATGATGTCTGCTGAAATTTTTATGTTATTTAACGGTTCACAAATTATAAGCTTGCAGGTATTGTCTGATCGTTGCGTTATTTGGGCATTATAACCTAAAAAGTCTATGCGAAGAGACGAGTTATTATAAAGTATTACATTTTTTAAGTATGCTAATTCTTGTTGAAAATCACCATCGATAATACATGTTCCACCAGGTTGCAACGCGCAGATTAACGTGAGCATTTGATTAGAAGTCTGTTTTAGTTTTACTACACCTGGTGCTAGTGCTTTGAGGTCATTTATTATGGGGGGTTCAGGAATGTCATTCATTTTTATACGTACTAAATCATTACCTAAGTCATTACCTATTGATGAAACCGGGAACATTATTTTATCCTTTTTAAATAATCAATGAGAATCATGATTAAAATGATCTGGTGAAAAAAAGAGAATTTGCCAACAATCTGAAACATTGTCAGTTTTATTAAAATGATTAAATTCCGTTAAGATAACTTCTTTTTGCGTGAACTTTGCGCAAAACTTAAAAATTGTCTCCTTGATACACTCCAAATCTTTTCTATTGATGGCTGAACAAGTACATTTTTCGCCAAAAGGTGAAAATGTGCCTACATCTAAAGTTTGTATTATATAATCATCATTTACTCCTGTAGAAATATCTATGATGAATGGACTTCTATTTTCCGGTTGGATTCGGATCATTACAGAAGAAACATCACCTTTATAGACATTCAATGCAGTAATCGCAGATAATATTCTCCGCAATTCATTGCTTATGCTGTAAATTTCATTAACGTCATTTGTCGATATAATCTCGGCAAATTTTATTTTTACCTTCCAATAATCAATGTTTCTATTATAAGTGTTAACAGTTTCGTACATTGGTGGTATCGAAGGGGGTAAAAAATGTGAAACCGAATAACCTTTCATTGATGCCTGCCTTGTCATCATGACAAACAATAATCAATGCTTATTTTCCTTGCACGGTTCGCTCACAACTATCAAAAAACGCTCAATTACCCGGCATTACAGTCAACGAAGCAAAATTCTGTGGTCTACAACGATGTAAAGCACAACGAAAATCCTCCTTGTTCTCTTATTCTGATCGTATAGCGATGAACATCAATTATTCGTTTTGTGATCCTCAACACAAAATGCTATTTAGTAACTATGGTGACAGTAGAAACGAGGGGAAACGATTGCATTCACAAAATGACGTCCTGTAAGAAGGGTGAAAGTTGATGTTAATCAATTGTTCGAGATGATCAATATCTGTATTCGAAATTTTAAAACATTGATAAAATAAATGTTTGCCCTCCAACAAATAGCGAGAAAAAATGTGACGTGCCGCATTATTTATCGCTGAAAATGATTTATTTATAATAAAATTTGATAACTTGCTCATAAAATTTAACTCAAAATTTGCCTGGTAATTATCCGCTAATTGCTTGAAATATGGTCGCAGCTGCTTTTTTTTATTAACCACATAACGAATGATGTTATCGCCATAAAATATGGTTATCCCTGTCATTTTTTTTGACAAAAATCAGGGTTTATGCTGATTTATATACTTTAACTTATTGATATATAAAAGCATTTAATTGATACAGTGATATCCAGAAAAGTATTGAAAGTTAATTTGTGAGTGGTCGCACATATCCTGTTCATTTCATTTTGATACACTTCATGCCGTCAATGAGGTTATTAACGTAGGTAGTTATGAGCACTATTCTTCTTCCGAAAACGCAGCATCTGGTAGTCTTTCAGGAAGTCATTAGAAGTGGCTCTATCGGCTCGGCTGCAAAAGAATTAGGGTTAACTCAACCCGCCGTCAGTAAAATCATTAACGATATTGAAGACTATTTTGGTGTGGAATTAGTGGTGCGGAAAAATACCGGTGTAACATTAACACCTGCCGGTCAATTGTTACTCTCCCGTTCCGAATCCATTACCCGTGAAATGAAAAATATGGTTAATGAGATAAGCGGTATGTCTTCTGAGGCGGTGGTGGAAGTCTCATTCGGTTTTCCTTCATTGATTGGTTTTACTTTTATGTCCGGGATGATCAACAAGTTCAAAGAGGTGTTTCCGAAAGCGCAGGTTTCTATGTATGAAGCGCAACTGTCTTCGTTCTTACCGGCAATCCGCGACGGTCGACTGGATTTTGCGATTGGTACGTTAAGTGCAGAAATGAAGCTTCAGGATTTACATGTTGAGCCGCTGTTCGAGTCCGAGTTTGTGTTGGTAGCCAGTAAGTCCCGAACATGCACCGGCACCACCACGCTGGAGTCGTTGAAGAACGAACAGTGGGTGTTGCCACAAACCAATATGGGGTACTACAGCGAGCTGCTCACCACGTTACAAAGAAATGGCATCAGTATTGAAAACATCGTTAAAACCGACTCAGTCGTGACAATTTATAATCTTGTTCTCAATGCTGATTTCTTAACTGTAATTCCTTGTGATATGACTTCACCTTTTGGTTCTAATCAATTTATTACTATTCCGGTTGAAGAAACATTACCTGTGGCACAATATGCCGCGGTATGGTCGAAAAATTATCGTATTAAAAAAGCAGCATCGGTTTTGGTGGAATTAGCCAAAGAGTATTCATCTTATAATGGGTGTAGACGAAGGCAATTAATAGAAGTTGGTTAGTTATTTTTTTATTTAAACATAAATAATCCACCTGTCTGTTTTGCAGGTGTCGGTTACGGTTACCTACATATTTAATTCAGGCTAAGAGGTTTTATAATGCATATTACATACGATCTCCCGGTTGCTATTGATGACATCATTGAAGCAAAACAACGACTGGCTGGGCGAATTTATAAAACAGGCATGCCTCGCTCCAACTATTTTAGTGAACGTTGCAAAGGTGAAATATTCCTCAAATTCGAAAACATGCAGCGTACCGGTTCATTTAAAATTCGTGGCGCATTTAATAAATTAAGTTCACTGACCGATGCGGAAAAACGTAAAGGTGTAGTGGCCTGCTCTGCGGGCAACCATGCGCAAGGGGTTTCGCTCTCCTGCGCGATGCTGGGTATCGACGGTAAAGTGGTGATGCCAAAAGGCGCGCCGAAATCCAAAGTAGCGGCAACGTGCGACTACTCCGCTGAAGTTGTTTTGCATGGTGATAACTTCAACGACACTATCGCTAAAGTGAGCGAAATTGTCGAAATGGAAGGCCGTATTTTTATCCCACCTTATGATGATCCGAAAGTGATTGCCGGTCAGGGAACGATTGGTCTGGAAATTATGGAAGATCTCTATGATGTCGATAACGTGATTGTGCCAATTGGCGGTGGCGGTTTAATTGCTGGTATTGCGGTAGCGATTAAATCAATTAACCCGACTATTCGTGTTATTGGTGTACAGTCAGAAAACGTTCACGGCATGGCGGCTTCTTTCCACTCCGGAGAAATAACCACGCACCGAACTACCGGCACCCTGGCGGATGGTTGTGATGTCGCCCGCCCGGGTAATTTAACTTACGAAATCGTTCGTGAATTAGTCGATGACATCGTGCTGGTCAGCGAAGACGAAATCAGAAACAGTATGATTGCCTTAATTCAGCGCAATAAAGTCGTCACCGAAGGCGCAGGCGCTCTGGCATGTGCTGCATTATTAAGCGGTAAATTAGACCAATATATTCAAAACAGAAAAACCGTCAGTATTATTTCCGGCGGCAATATCGATCTTTCTCGCGTCTCTCAAATCACCGGTTTCGTTGACGCTTAATTAATTCGTTGAGGATAGGATATGAGTACTTCAGATAGCATTGTATCCAGCCAGACAAAACAATCGTCCTGGCGTAAATCAGATACCACATGGACGTTAGGCTTGTTTGGTACGGCAATCGGCGCCGGGGTGCTGTTCTTCCCTATCCGCGCAGGTTTTGGCGGACTGATCCCGATTCTTCTGATGTTGGTATTGGCATACCCCATCGCATTTTATTGCCACCGGGCGCTGGCGCGTCTGTGTCTTTCTGGCTCTAACCCTTCCGGCAACATTACGGAAACGGTGGAAGAGCATTTTGGTAAAACTGGCGGCGTGGTTATCACGTTCCTGTACTTCTTCGCGATTTGCCCACTGCTGTGGATTTATGGCGTTACTATTACCAATACCTTTATGACGTTCTGGGAAAACCAGCTCGGCTTTGCACCGCTGAATCGCGGCTTTGTGGCGCTGTTCCTGTTGCTGCTGATGGCTTTCGTCATCTGGTTTGGTAAGGATCTGATGGTTAAAGTGATGAGCTACCTGGTATGGCCGTTTATCGCCAGCCTGGTGCTGATTTCTCTATCGCTGATCCCTTACTGGAACTCTGCAGTTATCGACCAGGTTGACCTCGGTTCGCTGTCGTTAACCGGCCATGACGGTATCCTGATAACTGTCTGGCTGGGGATTTCCATCATGGTTTTCTCCTTTAACTTCTCGCCAATCGTCTCTTCCTTCGTGGTTTCTAAACGTGAAGAGTATGAGAAAGATTTTGGTCGCGATTTCACCGAGCGTAAATGTTCACAAATCATCTCTCGCGCCAGTATGCTGATGGTTGCAGTGGTGATGTTCTTTGCCTTTAGCTGCCTGTTTACGCTGTCTCCGGCGAATATGGCTGAAGCGAAAGCGCAGAATATTCCAGTGCTTTCTTATCTGGCTAACCACTTTGCGTCCATGACCGGTACCAAAACAACGTTTGCGATTACACTGGAATATGCCGCTTCCATCATCGCACTCGTGGCTATTTTCAAATCTTTCTTCGGTCACTATCTGGGGACGCTGGAAGGTCTGAATGGTTTGATTCTGAAGTTCGGTTATAAAGGTGACAAAACCAAAGTGTCGCTGGGTAAACTGAATACTCTCAGCATGATTTTCATCATGGGCTCCACCTGGGTTGTTGCCTACGCCAACCCGAACATCCTCGACCTGATTGAAGCCATGGGCGCGCCGATTATCGCATCCCTGCTGTGCCTGTTGCCGATGTATGCCATCCGTAAAGCGCCGTCTCTGGCGAAATACCGTGGTCGTCTGGATAACGTGTTTGTTACCGTGATTGGTCTGCTGACCATCCTGAACATCGTATACAAACTGTTTTAATCCGTAACTCAGGATGAGAAAAGAGATGAATGAATTTCCGGTTGTTTTGGTTATTAACTGTGGTTCGTCTTCGATTAAGTTTTCCGTGCTCGATGCCAGCGACTGTGAAGTATTAATGTCAGGTATTGCCGACGGTATTAACTCGGAAAATGCATTCTTATCCGTAAATGGGGGTGAGCCAGCACCGCTGGCTCACCACAGCTACGAAGGTGCATTGAAGGCAATTGCATTTGAACTGGAAAAACGGAATTTAAATGACAGTGTGGCCTTAATCGGCCACCGTATCGCCCACGGCGGCAGTATTTTTACCGAGTCTGCCATTATCACCGATGAAGTCATTGATAATATCCGTCGCGTTTCTCCACTGGCACCCCTGCATAATTACGCCAATTTAAGTGGTATTGAATCGGCGCAGCAATTATTCCCGGGCGTAACTCAGGTGGCGGTATTTGATACCAGTTTCCACCAGACGATGGCGCCGGAAGCTTATTTATACGGCCTGCCGTGGAAATATTATGAAGAGTTAGGTGTACGCCGTTATGGTTTCCACGGCACGTCGCACCGCTACGTTTCCCAGCGCGCGCATTCTTTGCTGAATCTGGCGGAAGATGACTCCGGCCTGGTCGTGGCGCATCTTGGCAATGGCGCGTCAATCTGCGCAGTTCGCAACGGTCAGAGTGTTGACACTTCAATGGGAATGACGCCGCTGGAAGGCTTGATGATGGGTACCCGCAGTGGCGATGTCGACTTTGGGGCGATGTCCTGGGTCGCCAGTCAAACCAACCAGAGCCTGAGTGACCTGGAACGCGTAGTGAATAAAGAGTCGGGATTATTAGGTATTTCCGGTCTTTCTTCGGATTTACGTGTTCTGGAAAAAGCATGGCATGAAGGACATGAACGCGCGCAACTGGCAATTAAAACCTTTGTTCACCGAATTGCCCGTCATATTGCCGGACACGCAGCTTCATTACGTCGCCTGGATGGAATTATATTCACCGGCGGAATAGGAGAGAACTCAAGTTTAATTCGTCGTTTGGTCATGGAGCATTTGGCTGTATTAGGTGTAGAGATTGATACAGAAATGAATAACCGCTCTAACTCCTTTGGTGAGCGAATTGTTTCTAGTGAAAATGCGCGTGTCATTTGCGCCGTTATTCCGACTAACGAAGAAAAAATGATTGCTTTGGATGCCATTCATTTAGGCAAAGTGAACGCGCCCGCAGAATTTGCATAATTTAGTTGAAGTATTGTAGAGAGATTATTTTTCATGAAGGTAGATATTGATACCAGCGATAAGCTGTACGCCGACGCATGGCTTGGCTTTAAAGGTACGGACTGGAAAAACGAAATTAATGTCCGCGATTTTATTCAACATAACTATACACCGTATGAAGGTGATGAATCTTTTCTCGCCGAAGCGACGCCAGCCACCACGGAATTGTGGGAAAAAGTAATGGAAGGCATCCGTATCGAAAACGCGACTCACGCGCCATTGGATTTCGATACTAATATTGCCACCACCATTACCGCTCATGATGCGGGATATATTAACCAGCCGCTGGAAAAAATTGTTGGCCTGCAAACAGATGCACCATTAAAGCGCGCGCTGCATCCGTTCGGCGGTATTAATATGATTAAAAGTTCATTCCACGCATATGGCCGTGAAATGGACAGCGAATTTGAGTACATCTTTACCGATCTGCGTAAAACCCATAATCAGGGCGTATTTGATGCGTACTCACCGGATATGCTGCGCTGCCGTAAATCGGGTGTACTGACTGGTTTGCCAGACGGTTATGGTCGTGGGCGTATTATCGGTGACTACCGCCGCGTGGCGCTTTACGGCATCAGTTATCTGGTACGTGAACGCGAACTGCAATTTGCCGATCTCCAGTCTCGTCTGGAAAAAGGCGAAGATCTCGAAGCCACTATCCGTCTGCGTGAGGAGCTGGCGGAACATCGTCGTGCGCTGTTGCAGATTCAGGAAATGGCGGCGAAATACGGTTTTGATATCTCCCGTCCGGCGCAGAATGCGCAGGAAGCGGTGCAGTGGCTCTACTTCGCTTACCTGGCGGCAGTGAAATCACAGAACGGCGGCGCAATGTCTCTTGGCCGTACGGCATCGTTCCTCGATATCTACATTGAGCGCGACTTTAAAGCTGGCGTGCTCAATGAGCAGCAGGCACAAGAACTGATCGACCACTTCATTATGAAGATCCGTATGGTGCGCTTCCTGCGTACGCCGGAATTTGATTCGCTGTTCTCTGGCGACCCGATCTGGGCGACGGAAGTGATCGGTGGGATGGGGCTGGACGGTCGTACGCTGGTGACCAAAAACTCTTTCCGTTATCTGCACACCCTGCACACTATGGGGCCAGCACCGGAACCAAACCTGACCATTCTGTGGTCGGAAGAATTACCGATCGCCTTCAAAAAATATGCCGCGCAGGTGTCTATCGTCACCTCTTCCTTGCAGTATGAAAACGACGATCTGATGCGTACTGACTTCAACAGCGACGATTACGCGATTGCCTGCTGCGTTAGCCCGATGGTGATTGGTAAGCAAATGCAGTTCTTTGGTGCACGCGCTAACCTGGCGAAAACGCTGCTCTACGCAATTAACGGCGGGGTGGACGAGAAGCTGAAGATTCAGGTCGGCCCAAAAACAGCACCGCTGATGGACGACGTGTTGGACTACGACAAAGTGATGGACAGCCTCGACCACTTTATGGACTGGCTGGCGGTGCAGTACATCAGCGCGCTGAACATCATCCACTACATGCACGACAAGTACAGCTACGAAGCCTCGCTGATGGCGCTGCATGATCGTGATGTCTATCGCACTATGGCGTGTGGCATCGCGGGCCTGTCAGTGGCGACGGACTCCCTGTCTGCCATCAAATATGCCCGCGTGAAACCAATCCGTGACGAAAACGGCCTGGCGGTGGATTTCGAAATCGACGGTGAATATCCGCAGTACGGCAACAACGACGAGCGCGTAGACAGTATTGCCTGCGACCTGGTTGAACGTTTTATGAAGAAAATTAAAGCGCTGCCGACCTATCGCAACGCCGTCCCTACCCAGTCGATTCTGACTATCACTTCTAACGTGGTGTACGGGCAGAAAACCGGTAACACGCCGGACGGCCGTCGCGCCGGAACACCGTTCGCACCGGGCGCTAACCCGATGCACGGTCGTGACCGTAAAGGTGCCGTGGCCTCGCTGACGTCGGTGGCGAAACTGCCGTTCACTTACGCCAAAGACGGTATCTCGTACACCTTCTCAATTGTCCCGGCGGCGTTGGGCAAAGAAGATCCAGTACGTAAAACCAACCTTGTCGGCCTGCTGGATGGGTATTTCCACCACGAAGCGGATGTCGAAGGCGGTCAACACCTCAACGTCAACGTAATGAATCGGGAAATGCTGCTGGATGCCATCGAGCACCCGGAAAAATATCCTAACCTGACAATCCGTGTCTCTGGCTACGCCGTGCGCTTCAACGCACTGACCCGTGAACAGCAACAGGATGTTATTTCACGTACTTTTACCCAGGCGCTCTGACGCCGGAGGATGTATGAAAAAGATTATCGAAACGCAACGTGCCCCAGGCGCAATCGGCCCTTATGTTCAGGGTGTTGATTTAGGCAGCATGGTCTTCACCTCCGGGCAAATTCCGGTTTGCCCGCAGACAGGTGAGATCCCGGCTGATGTGCAAGATCAGGCGCGTTTAAGCCTCGAAAACGTCAAAGCGATCGTGGTTGCTGCCGGGCTGAGCGTGGGCGATATCATCAAGATGACCGTGTTCATCACCGATCTGAATGATTTTGCCACCATCAATGAAGTCTATAAGCAGTTCTTCGATGAGCATCAGGCGACCTACCCGACCCGGAGCTGTGTGCAGGTCGCGCGTTTGCCGAAAGATGTGAAGCTGGAAATTGAAGCCATCGCAGTACGTAGTGCGTAAAGCCTCGTGAGCGGGACGGTCGCAAGGTCGTTCCGCTCCACTTCACTGAACGGCAATCCGAGGGTGTGGATATGATTAGTGCATTCGATATTTTCAAAATTGGGATTGGACCCTCCAGTTCGCATACCGTGGGGCCGATGAATGCCGGAAAAAGTTTTATTGATCGGCTGGAAAATAGCGGCTTATTAACCGCGACGAGCCATATTATGGTCGATCTGTACGGGTCGTTGTCACTGACGGGCAAAGGCCATGCCACGGATGTCGCCATCATCATGGGACTAGCAGGAAACAGTCCGCAGGATGTTGTTATTGATGAGATCCCTGCATTTATTGAGTTAGTGACGCGCAGCGGGCGGTTGCCGGTGGCTTCTGGGGCGCATGTTGTTGATTTTCCTGTAGCAAAGAACATTGTTTTCCATCCTGAAATGTTGCCTCGTCATGAGAACGGGATGCGGATTACTGCCTGGAATGGGCAGAAAGAGCTATTAAGCAAAACTTACTACTCAGTCGGTGGCGGATTTATCGTTGAAGAAGAACACTTCGGTCTGTCGCACGATGTCGAAACCCTCGTACCTTACGATTTTCACTCAGCAGGTGAACTGCTGAAAATGTGTGATTACAACGGCCTGTCTATTTCTGGCCTAATGATGCACAACGAGCTGGCGCTGCGCAGCAAAGCGGAAATTGATGCCGGGTTTGCCCGTATCTGGCAAGTGATGCACGACGGCATTGAACGCGGG
This sequence comes from Escherichia sp. MOD1-EC5189, assembly GCF_002966045.1. NCBI lineage: Bacteria > Pseudomonadati > Pseudomonadota > Gammaproteobacteria > Enterobacterales > Enterobacteriaceae > Escherichia > Escherichia sp. MOD1-EC5189. The sequence goes on from NZ_PTRX01000006.1 coordinate 44,130, forward strand.
ATGAATACCGAAGGCGTGCTGCCAGGACCGCTTAATGTGCCTCGTCGTGCCGTTGCGTTGCGTCGCCAGCTGGTTTCCAGCGATAACATTTCTAACGATCCGATGAACGTCATCGACTGGATCAACATGTACGCGCTGGCAGTGAGTGAAGAAAACGCAGCCGGTGGGCGCGTAGTAACAGCGCCGACCAATGGGGCGTGCGGCATTATTCCGGCTGTGCTGGCTTATTATGATAAGTTCCGTCGCCCAGTAAATGAGCGGTCGATTGCCCGCTATCTACTGGCAGCGGGGGCTATTGGCGCGCTGTATAAAATGAACGCTTCCATCTCTGGCGCGGAAGTCGGCTGTCAGGGGGAAATTGGCGTGGCCTGTTCAATGGCGGCGGCAGGGTTAACTGAACTACTGGGCGGCAGTCCTGCGCAGGTATGCAATGCGGCGGAAATTGCTATGGAGCATAACCTTGGTCTGACCTGCGATCCGGTTGCCGGACAGGTGCAAATCCCATGTATTGAACGTAATGCCATTAATGCCGTGAAAGCAGTAAACGCTGCGCGGATGGCGATGCGCCGCACCTCGGCACCGCGTGTTTCACTCGATAAAGTTATCGAGACGATGTATGAAACCGGCAAAGATATGAACGATAAATACCGCGAAACATCACGCGGAGGACTGGCCATTAAAGTGGTCTGCGGCTGACATTGCTGTCAGCTTTCATCCTTGGGTGCACAAATGTGCACCTTTTTTTTGTGATCTGCCGCAAATTGAGAATGAATATTCTCTTGCGGTTAATTTAGTAGAAAATTCTTATCCATCTCCGTTATTTCAAAGTCTTGATTGTGAAGATTTTCTCTGACCTCGCGCGTATCATTTCCTTATTCTAATAACTCGCCTGCAAAAATGTAGACCGCATATCGCCTTGATGCGGCTCGGAAAAAAATAATAAGCCCTACAAAATATTGAGCGAGAAATTATGGAAATTGCATCGAATAAAGGCGTCATTGCAGACGCTTCGACCCCGGCAGGTCGTGCTGGAATGAGTGAGAGCGAGTGGCGAGAAGCGATCAAATTCGACAGTACTGACACCGGCTGGGTGATTATGAGTATCGGGATGGCGATTGGCGCAGGGATTGTTTTTCTCCCGGTGCAGGTCGGTTTGATGGGATTGTGGGTATTTTTGCTCTCATCGGTGATTGGTTACCCAGCAATGTATCTGTTTCAGCGGTTGTTTATTAATACGCTGGCAGAATCACCAGAGTGTAAAGATTACCCCAGCGTCATCAGCGGTTATTTAGGTAAAAACTGGGGCATCCTGTTAGGTGCGCTCTATTTCGTGATGCTGGTGATCTGGATGTTCGTCTATTCCACTGCCATCACCAACGATAGTGCTTCCTACCTGCATACCTTCGGTGTGACGGAAGGGTTGCTGTCAGACAGTCCCTTTTATGGTCTGGTACTGATTTGCATTCTGGTGGCGATCTCCTCACGCGGCGAGAAATTGTTATTCAAAATTTCGACGGGGATGGTGCTGACCAAGCTGCTGGTGGTCGCGGCGCTGGGCGTGTCGATGGTCGGAATGTGGCATCTGTACAACGTCGGTTCGCTGCCGCCGCTGGGGCTGCTGGTGAAAAACGCCATTATTACGCTGCCGTTTACCCTGACGTCGATTCTGTTTATCCAGACGTTAAGCCCGATGGTGATCTCTTATCGCTCGCGGGAAAAATCCATTGAAGTGGCGCGGCATAAAGCATTGCGGGCAATGAATATCGCGTTTGGCATTTTGTTTGTCACCGTCTTTTTCTACGCCGTGTCGTTCACGCTGGCGATGGGACATGACGAAGCGGTAAAAGCCTACGAGCAGAATATTTCTGCGCTGGCAATTGCCGCACAGTTTATTAGCGGTGACGGCGCAGCGTGGGTGAAAGTGGTCAGCGTCATTCTCAATATCTTTGCAGTAATGACCGCGTTTTTTGGCGTCTATTTAGGTTTTCGCGAAGCAACGCAAGGGATCGTAATGAACATCCTGCGTCGTAAGATGCCCGCCGAGAAGATTAACGAAAATCTCGTTCAGCGCGGCATCATGATTTTCGCCATTTTACTGGCCTGGAGCGCCATCGTACTGAACGCACCGGTGTTGAGCTTCACCTCTATCTGTAGCCCGATTTTCGGCATGGTAGGGTGCTTGATCCCGGCGTGGCTGGTTTACAAAGTACCGGCATTGCACAAATACAAAGGGATGTCTCTGTACCTGATTATCGTCACTGGTTTGTTGCTTTGTGTATCTCCGTTCCTGGCATTTTCTTGATTTACCTGAAATTTTAAGGTTTTTATTATGTTTGATTCGACTTTAAATCCGTTATGGCAGCGTTACATCCTCGCCGTTCAGGAGGAAGTAAAACCGGCGCTGGGATGTACTGAACCAATTTCACTGGCGCTGGCGGCGGCAGTTGCTGCAGCAGAACTGGAAGGTCCGGTTGAACGAGTAGAAGCCTGGGTTTCGCCAAATCTGATGAAGAACGGTCTGGGCGTCACCGTTCCTGGCACGGGAATGGTGGGGCTGCCGATTGCGGCGGCGCTGGGCGCGTTAGGTGGGAATGCCAATGCCGGGCTGGAGGTGCTGAAAGACGCAACGGCGCAGGCAATTGCCGATGCCAAAGCGTTGCTGGCGGCGGGGAAAGTCTCGGTTAAAATCCAGGAACCTTGCGATGAAATCCTCTTCTCACGCGCCAAAGTCTGGAGCGGTGAGAAGTGGGCGTGTGTCACCATCGTTGGCGGGCATACCAACATTGTGCATATTGAAACGCACAATGGCGTGGTTTTTACCCAGCAGGCAAGTGTTACAGAAGGTGAGCAAGAGTCGCCGCTGGCAGTGCTCTCCAGAACGACGCTGGCTGAGATCCTGAAGTTCGTCAATGAAGTGCCGTTTTCGGCGATCCGCTTTATTCTCGATTCCGCGAAGTTAAATTGCGCGTTATCGCAGGAAGGTTTGAGCGGTAACTGGGGGCTGCATATTGGCGCGACGCTGGAGAAACAGTGTGCACGCGGTTTGCTGGCGAAAGATCTCTCTTCATCCATTGTGATTCGTACCAGCGCGGCATCCGATGCGCGTATGGGCGGCGCTACGCTTCCGGCAATGAGTAACTCCGGCTCGGGTAACCAGGGGATCACTGCAACAATGCCTGTGGTGGTGGTCGCAGAACACTTCGGGGCCGATGATGAACGGCTGGCGCGTGCGCTGATGCTTTCGCATTTGAGCGCGATTTACATCCATAACCAGTTACCGCGTTTGTCTGCGCTTTGTGCCGCAACGACCGCAGCAATGGGGGCCGCCGCCGGGATGGCATGGCTGGTGGATGGGCGTTATGAAACCATCTCGATGGCGATCAGTAGTATGATCGGCGATGTCAGCGGCATGATTTGCGATGGTGCGTCCAACAGCTGCGCGATGAAGGTTTCGACCAGTGCTTCGGCTGCGTGGAAAGCAGTGTTAATGGCGCTGGATGATACCGCTGTGACCGGTAATGAAGGTATTGTGGCGCATGATGTTGAGCAGTCGATTGCCAACCTGTGTGCGCTGGCAAGCCATTCGATGCAGCAAACGGATCGGCAGATTATCGAGATTATGGCGAGCAAGGCCAGATAAACACCTGGTTTTGGGTATCGTGTCGGATGCGATGCTGGTGCATCTTATTTGGCCTACGAGTTGTGCAATTTGTTGATGTTGCTGGTTTTGTAGGCCGGATAAGGCGTTTACGCCGCATCCGGCAACTTGTCTTTACGCGGTAGCTTCATCCTCGGCTAAACGCGTTTCAGCATCCGCGACAATGGCTTCCAGTTCGCTCAACATCTCTTCATAGCCAAAATTATTGGCGGTGCGAGCCGGTTCCTTCGCCACCACGGGCTTCACCGGCTGACGCTTTTTGGCCGATTTTTTACTCATCATCATCTCCCTGTAAAAACAACTAGACAGGCAAATCTATCAGCAAAGCGCGCAGTGGGGAATCGGCAACCAGCGTAATGTTAGCCTCGTCACGAATAAACGCCCCATCACCGCAGGTCAGCGCCGCTTTCTCTTCATGATGCGTAAGCGCATGAAATTGCCCGTGAATCGATTGCAAATACGCGCGTGGCCCATGCAACTGGAAATTCGCACTTTCGCCTTTGTCTAGCACGATATGATGCAGCCACACTTGCTGGCGCAACTGCAGGCTTCCCATCGCCCCCTCTGGCGAGGCGATTAATTGCTGCTTGCCCATATCAAGCGCCAGTTTTTGAATCAGCGGATTCTCTCGCTGCGGGCAGGCATCCAGCCAAAGCTGCATCCGTGTTAACGGTTTGTCTTTGCTGAGATTGTGTTCGCTATAGCTGATACCCGGCTGGGTAGAGAGCAGCAACGCTTCACCTGCGTAGGCCTGAATATGATTGCCTTCGCTGTCACGATACTCAGCTTCTCCATCCAGAATCACATTTAAAATATCGACTTTAGGATAGGTACGCGGCTGGAAGGCGGCACCTGGGGCCAGAACTTCCTGGTTAAGCACACGCAGGGAGGCATAACCTAACAATTTCGGGTCGAAGTAGTGTCCAAAGGAAAAAGTATACCGGGCCTGCAACCATCCGTAGTCTGCTTGTCCACACTGCCTGGCAGTTCGGGTAGTAATCATAATTCTTGACCTCTCTTTACTTCCTTTTATGGTAAGGGGCTGGACGCTACATTGTTAGCCAGATATTCTGCCCGGTATGTTCAAATTTCCTGAATGAGAACGAAATGGCCAAAGAAAGGGCATTAACGCTGGAAGCACTACGGGTTATGGATGCGATCGATCGCCGGGGCAGTTTTGCGGCGGCGGCGGATGAGCTGGGACGCGTGCCTTCCGCACTTAGCTACACCATGCAAAAACTAGAAGAAGAGCTGGATGTGGTGTTGTTTGACCGCTCGGGCCATCGCACCAAATTCACCAATGTCGGGCGAATGTTGCTGGAACGAGGGCGCGTTTTGCTGGAAGCCGCAGATAAACTGACTACCGATGCGGAAGCCCTCGCGCGCGGTTGGGAAACGCATCTCACCATTGTGACTGAGGCGCTGGTACCGACACCCGCCTTTTTCCCGTTAATCGACAAACTGGCGGCAAAAGCCAATACCCAACTGGCAATCATCACCGAAGTGCTGGCGGGGGCGTGGGAACGGCTGGAGCAGGGGCGCGCGGATATTGTTATCGCGCCGGATATGCATTTTCGTTCCTCGTCGGAGATTAACTCGCGCAAGCTCTATACCTTAATGAACGTCTACGTTGCCGCGCCAGATCACCCGATTCATCAAGAGCCAGAACCGCTCTCTGAAGTGACGCGCGTGAAATATCGTGGAATTGCGGTGGCGGATACCGCTCGTGAGCGCCCGGTATTGACCGTACAGCTGCTGGACAAACAGCCGCGCTTAACGGTGAGTACAATTGAAGATAAACGTCAGGCGTTACTGGCGGGGCTTGGCGTGGCGACGATGCCGTATCCGATGGTTGAAAAAGATATTGCGGAAGGACGGTTGCGTGTCGTCAGCCCGGAATCGACCAGCGAGATCGATATTATTATGGCCTGGCGTCGTGACAGTATGGGGGAAGCGAAATCCTGGTGTCTGCGGGAAATTCCTAAACTTTTTAGCGGAAAATAATATTTGTTATTTTTAATAAAAAGGGGCGAAATATCGCCCCAATTCTAAGATTAATTTGAACCAAACTTCGGATCGTTTCCGTAACGATTGCTGCCAGAATTGCCTTCTAAACAGGCAAATACAAACAGAACTAACCAGCCAATGACCGGTACCAGATAGAGAAGCGCCCACGCACCTGAACGGTCAGTATCGTGCAGACGACGAACGCACAGAGCAATGACCGGAATGATTGTTGCTGCCAGGTAAATGAGAGAAAGGAATGGAAACTCTAAACCTAAAATCAATTGAATGACATTGATAATAGCGCCGACGATGGCGTTAATCAGAGTAAACATCCAGTACTCTTTACGACGTGCACGACCAGAGAAACCAACATAATTTTTTAATACGGCTAAATACCACTGCATAAAAACATCCCTTTAATTAAAAGTTGCGAAAGTCTATTCCGGGGATGGAGTAAATGCTATTCGTATCTTTCTTTTTCGGATGTTATAAAGGTTTTGATATTTAAGATAAATACATGGCCGTTTTTTATATGTAATTTATATAACGACATTGAAATAATTTAAATAAACATTAGTAGATTATTTATTCATCAACATGATGATAAAAGCCGGATGAGTCAGACATCCGGCGAGGAGATTTGTTTTAAGGTTCCAGTTTCGGATCTGGTCCAAAGCGGTTTTCGCCTGGCGTACCTGCCTGGCAGTTAAAGACGATGATAATCAGCCAGCCGATAAACGGAATTAAGAACAGCAGTGCCCACCACGCCGAGCGGTCGGTGTCGTGCAGGCGGCGGAACTGAACTGCCCACCATGGTAAAAACACCAGAATACCGTAGATTGTCGTCAGGATGCCTTCGCCACCGGCGCGTTGCCAGCCTAACATTTTATCCAGCAGCCCCAGCACGAACGTAAAGATGATGTTGACCAGAATAAACATCCAGTACTCTTTGCGCCGCGCACGCCCCCGGAAACCGACATAATTTTTTAGTACTTTCAGATACCAGTCCATTTTTGCCTCAATTTTGCTCAATCACTTGTTTTTAAAGCAGCAAATTAAGAATAGACGTGAATGAAATGGCAGTAAATATTATCTCTATGAATTAATAAGGCGCTGTGAAGGATAAGGGCAAGCGCAAAATTGCCAGATGCGCTACGCTTATCTGGCCTGCGCGGTCATTGCAACATATTGAATATAAATGTTTTGTAGGTTTGATAAGGCGTTTACGCCGCATCCGACATGAACAACACGCACTTAGCTAATTATCAGAGGCACCTCGTAAGGTGCCTTTTTTTAACCGAAGCGAACATCTCGTCCATGCGGTTCATCGAGATCCTGCCACGGACCAATTGAAATAATCCCCGTAGGGTTGATGGTCTTATGGCTGCGGAAGTAATGATTACGGATGTGATCGAAATTGACGGTTTCGGCAATTCCCGGCATCTGGTAGATATCGCGCAGGAAGCCGTACAAGTTAAGGTAATCGCTGATACGGTGCTTATCGCACTTGAAGTGGGTGACATACACCGGATCAAAACGGACCAGTGTGGTCCACAGGCGAATATCGGCTTCGGTTAGCTGGTTGCCGGTCAGGTAACGATGCTGACCTAAAATCTGTTCCAGTCGCGCCAGCGATTCAAACACTTTCGCCACCGCCTCGTCGTAGGCTTGCTGGCTGGTGGCAAAACCGGCTTTATACACGCCATTGTTAACGGTGTCGTAAATCCAGCCGTTAAGTTCGTCAATTTTCGGTTGCAGGGCTGGTGGGTAGTAATCTCCAGCTTTCGCACCCAGCGCATCAAACGCGGTATTGAACATGCGTATGATTTCTGCTGATTCGTTGCTGACGATGGTGTGGTTCTTTTTGTCCCACAGTACGGGAACAGTAACTCGTCCGCTGTAGTGTGGATCGGCGTGGAGATAAAGCTGATACAGAAATTCATGTTGATAGAGCGTGTCGCCGGTTGCTCCCGGAAAACTGTCATCAAAGGTCCAGCCGTTTTCCAGCATCAGCGGGTTCACTACGGAAACGGAAATAAACGGTTCCAGTCCTTTGAGCTTACGCATGATCAGCGTGCGGTGCGCCCACGGGCAGGCGAGTGAAACATAGAGATGATAACGATCTTTCTCTGCGGCAAAACCGCCTTTGCCAGTGGGGCCTGGCGCGCCATCGGCAGTGAGCCAGTTACGAAATGCGGAAGCTGAACGTTGAAATTTACCGCCGGTGGATTTGGTGTCGTACCAGGTGTCATGCCAGACGCCGTCAATCAGTTGACCCATTTTTCTCTCCTCCAATAGCAAAAACGAGGAGCGTTTCTCCTCGTTTGAGACTGATGGCAAACGCAAAACTGCCTGATGCGCTATGCTTATCAGGCCTACGAGGTTTCTGCAATGTATTGAATTTGCATGTTTTTGTAGGCCGGATAAGGCGTTCACGCCGCATCCGGCATGAACAACGCGCACTTTGTCAACAATCTGAAACGAGGAGTGTTCCCCCTCGTTTTTTATCGTTAAGTATAGCGCGTACTTACCACTTTTTATTCAACAGACGGTCGATGCTATACGCGCCCGGACCGGTAATCGCCAGCAGCAGGAATCCGCCAGAAATAGTCAGGTTTTTCATAAACATCAGCGAGTTCATGCCTTCTGCAAAATTGCTGTGAAATAAAAATGCCGTCAGCAGCGTAAAGCCCGCAGTAAACAGGGCAGTGGTACGTGTCAGGAAACCGAACAGGATTGCCAGACCACCACCAAACTCAAGCAGAATCACCAGTGGCAACATAAAGCCAGGGACACCCATCGCTTCCATATATTGTTGCGTACCCGCGTAGCCAGTAATTTTTCCCCAACCTGCCGTAATAAACAGAATCGGCATTAAAATGCGTGCGACCAGTACCCCAACATCTTCTAATTTTTTCATCTTACTCTCCACTGCGCCGCTCAGGCTGCTGATTGTTTTTTTGTGCAAGGGCGCGGTATTAGCGTCGTTGCTTTCGATGGAGAGAATCATAAACGTGGCGAAGCGTGATTGTTAGCAAGGAAAACTGTCAAATATTTTCAAAAAATTTGAGGAATAAGGCCGGAATGTCTCCGGCCAGAGAGGAAGTTAACCGCGAAGCTGTTGTTGCTTGAGGGTTGTTTTCACCAGACGCCAGGCGCTCCATACACCAAAACCGCGTCTGGCCCAGCGGACCAGCATATTGGGATGACGAATCGTCCAGATAGCCATCACACTACTGCCAACCAGCGCCCAGGAGCGCAGACTCAGCAGCATATTCCAGCGACGATCATAAGCGCCTGTCGCCTCCAGCCATTCACGACGACTGGCGGAAAGATCCAGCCGTTGTTGCTGGATCTGGCTAAGCAGTTGCGCCTTACGTCGTTCACGTTCGACTTTACTGCTCACGGGACTCCTCCTCGAGCAGTTGCCGATCGTTTGCCAGCTCATGGCGCGTATGGCGCAGTAAGGTGGATTTACGCGATTTACGTAACGTCCAGATACCGCCAATGAGTGCCAGTAGCAGCAACACCACGGTGGTGGCAATCATCGCATTCAGGCGATATTGCGGATCAACCGCCCAGATAATCAGCACCATCAGGCTCATAAGACCAAATGCAGCGAAAAGCATCGTCAGGCCCAGCATCAGTAAAAGCTGAAAGAGATTGGCTTTTTCCTCTTCCAGCTCCACCACCGCCAGCCGCAGACGTGTCTCCACCATTTCAACCATGATGGAAACAATTCGCTGCCCGATGCCCAGAACGCTTTTACCGGGCCCTTGCGCGTGATGAGTGTCCGCCATAATTAACGACGCGACAGCAGAACGCCGAGCACTACACCGATTGCAGCGCCAATGCCCACGCCCGTCCACGGATTTTCACGCACATACTCATCGGCACGCGCCGCCGCGACACGGGTTTGTTTGGCAATGGCATCACCGGTTTCACCCAGGCGATAACGGCTCTGTTTCAGTGCCTGCTCCGCTTTGCTACGAATCTTACTCAACTCTTCTTTCGACTTCTCGCCAGATGAGCTAAGCACCTCTTCCAGCGTATCGGAAAGGGATTTCAACTCAGCACGCAGATGTTCCGTAGTGTGTTCTTTCGACATAGTTTTCTCCAGGTGAGTAAGTAGTGACTATTGTGAGTTAGTAGTCGCGCGCTTCCAGCTTTTTCAGCTCTTCCTGCGCTTCTGCCAGTTTCCGTTCGCGTTTGGCAATCTTATCGGCATCGCCTTTTTGCTTCGCCTCGGCTAAATCTTGCTGGCGTTCCGCCACCTCATCTTTCTGCTTTGCGATTTTCTTCTGATGATCGGCACGCAGCTGGCTATCTGAACAGTTGGCCCGGACTTCACTCAGGGCTTTATTCAGACCGTCAATACGATTCTGGTTTTGGTGTTTTTCGGCATAGCTGATCTCCTTAAGGATATTTTGCTCCTTTTCCTGACACAGGGTAGTGGCATAACTACCGGTACTAAGAGCAAAAAGAGAAACAGCTAAAGCGATGCGGTATTTCATTCTTGAACCTTCCATTGTGATTCGGACCTATTACAAAGGAACGATTGTCCAGACAACGAAGCGGTAGTGTTGACCACCGCCTCATTAATCATAGACAGTTACGGTGAAATCACCAAAGTGAGTGATCTGTTTCGGATAACAGGAAGTTATCCGAAGCGATGAGAGTTATCCCGCAATCGGGTTAGCCACTGCATAGCCTGACTATTATTGTCCTGCTGCGCAATGATGTAGCCATGGGGCAATGTTCTGTCGAGAACCGCTTTTGCTGCGGCACTCTGGTCGCTGGAGTCAAACGTAATTAACAGAGTGTCGTTTTTAGGGGTGATGCTTTTGAAAGGAATGCCGTGAGCGTCAAGGTGATGCCAGATTGAAAAACCGTCTGGCATCGTTGTGCCTTGATGAACGGCACGAATCGCCAGCGTAGACTCTTGCTGGCGAACCGCGGACCAGGCCAGCAACAGCGTGCCGACCAGAAGTAAAACAGCGCCGGACCAGGTTAGCTGGCGAAGCGACATGCGAGGTATTTGCATCCCTTACCCCCGATTTCCATATTTCTTTTTCCATAACACGACCAGAGAACCTGCCAGGCCAAACACCAGCAGCACCACCGGGAGCAGCATCAGGCATGACATCAGCTGGTCCTCGTACTTTAAAAATACCGGCGTTTTGCCGAGCATGTAACCCAGAGTTGTCAGGATTAATACCCACAGCAGACCGCTCATCCAGTTGAAGAACTGAAAGCGCGCGTTATTCAGCCCTGATAACCCGGCAATCGTCGGCAGCAGTGTTCTGACAAACGCAATAAAGCGACCAATTAACAGCGCCGATAAACCGTGTTTATGAAAAAGATGGTGTGCGCGTTGATGATAATGCGCGGGTAAATGAGATAGCCAGTTTTGTACGGTGCGGGTATTGCCCAGCCATCGCCCCTGAATATAGCTGACCCAGCAGCCGAGGCTGGCGGCAACGGTCAGTAGCAGAATTGTTTGCGGATAGCCCATCGCGCCTTTCGCAATCAATACGCCGACCAACACCAGTAAACTGTCGCCCGGTAAAAAGGCCGCCGGAAGCAAGCCGTTTTCAAGGAACAAAATTACAAATAAAACAAAATAGAGCATGCCAATCATCGACGGATTGGCCAGGGTTTCAAAATCCTGCGCCCACAGGGCTTGCAGCAATTGGGTCAAAAGTTCCATTCATTATTCCTGGTGAATCGGTTAACGCCACGCTGGTTTTAAAAGATGCACTACCGCAATGTTATTGCTGTTTTGGTATGTTCTGCGGGTTTGATACATCAACACAGCCTGAACTATTCCCTGTTAAATCGTGAGATAAGAAAGCATTCAAAAGCATAAATTCAAATTGAATCTAATTGTAACAAAGGTCAACGTTGTTCGTTATCAAAATTACATGTCCGTGGAGTCTGATTTTGCTGAATGCAGGGGAGGGAGGCGAGAGGATTTACACAGGCTGACACTTTATACTTTTCGCTTACCGACGAGGCAAACAGGCGCGTCGTTGCGCCTGCCGAATGGGGATTTCATTTGCTGCCGCTGGTGGCCGTATCAAGATGCACAACGGGATTTTCGGCGAACAGATAGCGGTCGGCATTGAACTCGAAATCGTCGCTGGTTTCGTTAAATAACATGATCTTGGTGTTTTCCAGATGCTGCCACATTGCCAGCTTCGCGGCATGGGGATCTTTGCGAATTAACGCTTTGAGGATCTGATCGTGGTCATCGCACCAGTTATCGACAGTACGGGCATCAATATGCTCGTGCAGTTTTTTCCAGTATGGGTTATGGCTACGTTGGGTCCACATTTTTTCAACGATGGCTGCCAGGGCGGAGTTCTGCGTCGCCAGGGCAACCTGAATATGGAACTGCAAATCCCACTCGGAATCACGGAAGCATTGTTCGCCGCGCGCCTGCTCCTGGATGGCCATCAGTTTCATGATGTCCTGTTTGGTTACCTGGGTCGCTGCGAACTCGGCAATATTACTTTCGATGAGCTGACGTGCCTGAAGCAGCTCAAACGGACCGTAATTGGCGAATTCCATATTAGTGTCAGCCGACTGCTGATGGCGCGGCTGGTTGGAAACCACATGAATACCCGAGCCTTTACGCACCTCTACATAGCCTTCAACTTCAAGCATGATGATGGCTTCACGAACCACGGTGCGACTGACGTTTTTTTCATCGGCAATAAAGCGTTCAGCAGGCAGTTTATCACCCACCAGATAGACGCCCTGTTCGATGCGCTCTTTCAGATCAGCGGCAAGTTGTTGATACAAACGGCGTGGTTCAGTGATTTCCATATGCGTCTCCCGGAGTGGAATGCGGACAAAGTTATCATACCACTTTATTCAAGGGTATGCCACGGTAGTTTTATTACTCGCATCTATCTAAAATTAATATATATATGTATTTTTTATCTTTATAAATTCCTAATTTTCAGCAGGTGATATTGCTGTGGTCTATATTTTTCAGTAAGTTAACCATTCTTTCAGAAAATAAAATTTATATTGTCAATGGATTATTGCTTTGACATTTACCCTCTCAATCAATCTAATGTGCGCATTCGGTAACTTTCGTAAAAGAAAATATCATTGTGAAATGCATAAGAGTTCTATTTGTTCTGGTTTGTATTATTTTATTTTGGTCAATACCAGGACAAGCAAATATGACGGTCTATCCTATGTCTGTATCTATAAACAGTCAGGGAGAAGGAAGTGTTCGTGTAATATCGAAAACGGATGAAGTACAATATATAAAGGCAACAGTATTTCGTATCGATAATCCATCAACACCACAAGAAAAAGAAATAGAAGTAACTTCAGGCGATGCAAACCAACTAGTGGTGATGCCGCCCAAATTTGCTTTGCCTGGCGGTAGTAGCAAAACCGTACGTTTTGTGGCAATGGAACCTGAGCAAAAAGAAAAAAACTATCGGGTTAAATTTGCAGCTGTACCCAGCATTGATGATGCAACAGCTAATAAAAAAGATCTCTCCATGCAATTAACGGTTAACTTAATTTGGGGGATTGTTGTCAGCGTGCCACCTCAGCAGCCTGTGGCAAAGTTAGATATAAATGCCGATAAAAAGTTAATCAATAATGGCAATCAACGTCTTAAGATATTAACCATTGACTATTGTAAAAAAAGTGGCTCTGTGGAATGCAGAACACAGACCGTAAATAAAAACATTTTCCCTGGTCAGGAAAGAAGTTTAGAAGGCATATCTGGCTACGATAAAATCGTTGTCAAATATAATAACTGGATCACCAAGGATAATGGCGAGTTTGAACTGGCGGTTCATTAATTATCATTGTAATAAACAAAGGAATAGTAATGAAAAAGGTATTCGCAAAATCCCTTCTGGTAGCGGCAATGTTTTCCGTTGCAGGTTCTGCATTAGCAGTACAAAAAGATATCACTGTTACTGCCAACGTTGATGCTGCTCTGGATATGACTCAGACAGATAACAGCGCACTGCCGAAAGCAGTTGAAATGCAATATCTGCCGGGGCAGGGCCTGCAATCTTACCAGTTAATGACCAAAATCTGGTCAAATGACACGACCAAAGACGTGAAAATGCAGTTAGTTTCTCCTGCACAACTGGTTCAAAGCCTGGACGCTACTAAAGTTGTTCCGCTGACTGTTACCTGGGGCGGTGAAGAGATTAAAGCTGATGCGGCAACCACTTTTACTGCAACAAAAATCTTTGCTTCCGATGCGTTAACTAACGGTTCGCTGGCTAAACCACTGATGTTTGCTCAAGCCACCAAAGGTGTTCTGGAAACAGGTATTTACAGTGGCGTAGTCAGCATTTATCTGTCCCAGGATATCTAATCCTAATAACAGAATTAACATGTAATAAAGGGAGGAAATTCCTCCCTTCTTTTAACTATTTTAGTATTTATTATGGATTACAGGACTGCCATGGATAAAAAACTACTGGCTCTTTTGATCCTGGCGAGTATCAGCCCGGCAAAGGCAACATTAACAAAAATCCCCGCTGGTTTCGAGATTATTGCTCAAGGACAGCAGGAGTATATCGAGGTTTATTTTGCAGGGAAAAGTCTCGGTAAATACTATGCAATGGTTAATCTTGATACCATAACATTTCTGGACTCATCGAGTTTATACAGTAAACTGGAATTGAACACCGACGATCAAAAAATCGCACGTACAGTGAAAGAAAAACTATCGCAACCGTTAGCTCGCCATGGTGAACTGGCTTGTGGCTTTGTACGTACTGATTCAGGCTGTGGTTTTCTTAATACTGAGACGGTAGAAATAATCTTCAATGATGAGGAAAGTTCAGCAACGCTCTTTCTCAATCCGCAATGGAGTTCTGCGTTTGATACGAAATCATTGTATTTAAATCCTGACAAAAATACGGTTAACGCGTTTATACATCAGCAAGATATTAATGTGCTGGTACAGGACGATTACCAATCGTTGTCAATTCAAGGTAATGGTGCGCAGGGAATAACAGAAAATAGTTATATTGGCGCCCACTGGAATTTCAACGGTTATGATGGTGATGATATCAGTGACAGTAATGCTGATGTCAGCGATCTCTATTATCGCTACGATTTTTTACGTCGTTATTATGTGCAGGCGGGGCGGATGGACAACCGCACATTATTTAATGCACAAGGTGGTAACTTTACGTTTAACTTTCTGCCACTCGGTGCAATCGACGGAATGCGTATCGGGTCGACGCTCAGTTATTTAAACCAGACGCAAAGCCAGCAGGGAACCCCGGTAATGGTTTTGCTTTCGCGCAATTCACGTGTTGATGCTTATCGTAATGAACAACTTTTGGGGTCGTTTTACCTCAATAGCGGTTCGCAATTTATTAATACCAATTCCTTTCCGCCAGGCAGTTACAGCGTGGCGTTAAAAGTCTATGAAAATAACCAACTCACCCGCACTGAGCTCGTGCCATTTACCAAAACCGGCGGTCTGACAGACGGAAATGCCCAGTGGTTTTTACAGGCGGGGAAAACCACATCTCAAGCTTCTGATGATGAAAGTTCGGCTTATCAGCTGGGTGTGCGCCTGCCATTACATCCGCAATATGAGCTCTATGCAGGGCTGGCGAATGCAGATGATGTTAGTGCCTTCGAGTTAGGCAATAACTGGACAGCAGATTTAGGCGTGGCAGGAAATCTACTCATCAACGCCAGCGTGTTCCGTAACGATGATGGTGGCAAAGGTGAAATGCAACAGGCTAACTGGAGTCAATCGGGATGGCCGACATTGGGCTTTTATCGTACCAACTCTGATGGTGATGTTTGTACAACCGACAACCGAGAAAGCTACAACGCCTTAAGCTGTTATGAAAGCATCTCCGCGACGATTTCACAGAATCTTGTAGGCTGGAACATGATGCTGGGTTATACCCGTACGCAAAATAACACGAATGACAATCTGCGTTGGGACAAACAGCAGAGCTTTGAAAATAACTATCTTCGCCAGACGACGGCGCAAAGTATTTCCGAAACTTTACAACTCAGTGCTTCCCGCGCTTTCGTGATGCGTGACTGGATTTTGAGTACTACTGTTGGTGTTTTCCATCGTAATGACAATGGGGATGATAACGACGATAACGGCTTGTACTTATCGTTTTCGTTATCTGATACGCCAACGATGGATAGCAATAACAACAGCTATTTAACCAATGTTTCTACTGACTATCGTTATAGCGATCAGGATGGCGATCAAACGTCATGGCAGTTATCTCATACCTTTTATAACGACTCATTCAGCCATAAAGAGCTTGGCGTGACCGTCGGCGGTCTGAACACCGATACCATAAACAGCGCGGTTAACGGGCGTTGGGATGGTCAATATGGAAATGTCTACGCTACTGTTTCGGACAGTTATGATCGCCAGAATCATGATCATATCTCAGCCTTTACCGGTACATATAGCTCCACACTAGCGGTGAGTCGCTATGGCATTAATGTGGGGGCCAGCGGCTCAGATGATCTGCTGGGGGCGGTGTTGGTGGATGTGAAAGGTTTCTCTGAACAGGATGAACAGAGTCAGGAGCTGCAACTCGAAGCGCGAGTGGCGGGCAGCAGAACATTGCAACTTGGTCAAAATGACAGCGTATTGTTTCCTTACGCCGGGTTCCAGTCGGGTTTTGTGGAAGTTAACGATAGCAGCCAGGGCTATCAGCAAGGGACAACCAACATCATTAACGGTGCTGGAAATCGTGAATTAATGTTGTTACCCGGCAAGCTGCGCTATCGCGAAGTATCTGCCAGCTTTAATTACAACTATATCGGTCGCTTGTTATTGCCCGCATCAGTAGAGAAATTCCCGCTGGTTGGTCTGAACAGCGCCATGTTACTGGTGGCTGAAGACGGTGGATTTACACTTGAGATTAGCGGTAGTGAAAAAGATCTGTATCTGCTTTCCGGGCAGCATTTCCTTAAGTGTCCACTGAGTGTTGTGAAGAAACGTGCCAGCATTCGCTACAGCGGGGTTGTGACTTGCAGCATCGTGAGTTATTCGCAATTACCGGAGTCCATTCAGGTTCAGGCACAGTTAAAACAGCCTAAATTACGCGGAAACGTACAAACGGCGCAAAGGGAGGTTGCACCATGAGAAAGCGATTGATTGCAGGTATTTGGGGGATATTTTTCTCCGCTCAGTATGCCCAGTCTGCACCTGTTGTCACTGCAGAAGTGACATATGATTTAGCATCAGGAAGAGCAGATTATTACTTCTGGAATCGAGAAGAACCACCAGCAAAAAATAAGTATGCGTCTTATTTATGTGCATTCTCTAATTTGCAGCAAACCTGTACCAGCAGCTCTAACATGTCCACAGTGCAAATCTATATGACAGAACAGCGCAGTGGTATGCGTTGGCAGGTAAAACTTAAAGGATACATATCTGCACAAACATCAAGAGTCGGTTCAGATTGTGAAGGGTATACTAAACAACTCCCTCTTACTGATTATACCGGGTGGAATTGCAGAGATAACACGGGCACATATGGCGCGGACAGGAGACAACTCACACTTTACCTTGAACAGGCTGAAATGAAGAAGCTACCGATCGGTGGCGTCTGGAAAGGGTCAGTGAAATTACATTTGAATAGCCCTTCACAGGACTATTTTGCGGATATTACCCTGAATACCCTCGACCCCAATCATATAGACGTCTTCTTTCCTGAGTTTGCGCATGCCACGCCGCGTGTGCAGTTAGATTTACATCCTACGGGCAGCGTCAATGGCAGCAATTACGCACAAGACCTGACCATGCTTGACATGTGCCTGTATGACGGTTTTAACGGTAATGGCCTCAGCTATGAAATCTTGCTAAAAGATGAGGGACGCGCGGCGGCGGGGCGCAACAATGGTGAATTCTCCATATATCGTCAGGGAGGCACATCTACTGACGCAGCGGAACGTATCGACTATCGCGTCAAAATGTCTAACCCGGAGACTGGCGGGCAAATCGATGTGCGCAACAATGAAAGTATCGTCTGGAACAACATCAATCTTAAACGTGTACGTCCGGTAGTGTTGCCCGGCATTCGTTACGCAGTGATGTGTGTCCCCACACCACTGACGTTGGTGGTGGATAAATTTAATGTGACGGCAAAACAGGCTGGATATTACATGGGTAAATTGTCGGTAATATTTACCCCATCCTTGCCAACTATCAATTAATCCTGTAACCCGGATAAACGGTTTTTTCTCTACAAACAACGAAGCCGCCTGAACTGGCGGCTTCGTCATTACAACTTACGTTAAGCCTTAATGTTGCGGTGCGGGATCGTTATGTGATTCCTGCGCCACCTCAATCGCCGGTTTGTTCTGCAACACAGTCCAGATAACCAGCGCACCCAGCAGGTCGAATACTGCCAGAACTGCGAACAGCGGGCTGAAGCCGATGGTGTCAGCCAGTGCACCGACTACCAGTGCAAACAGCGTACTTGCCAGCCATGCGGACATCCCGGTTAAACCGTTCGCCGTCGCCACTTCGTTACGACCGAACACGTCAGAAGAGAGCGTAATCAGTGCGCCAGACAGGGCCTGGTGAGCAAAACCACCGATACACAGCAGCATAATCGCGACATACGGGTTAGTGAACAGACCGATCATACCTGGGCCAATCATCAGCACCGCACCCAGCGTTACTACCATCTTACGGGAAACGATCAGGTTCACGCCAAACCAACGCTGGAACAGCGGCGGCAGGTAACCACCGAGGATACAACCGAGGTCAGCAAACAGCATCGGCATCCAGGCGAACATCGCGATCTCTTTCAGGTTAAAGCCGTAAACTTTAAACATGAACAGCGGGATCCACGCGTTAAAAGTACCCCAGGCAGGTTCAGCCAGGAAACGCGGTAGCGCGATACCCCAGAACTGACGGTTACGCAGGATCTGACCAACGGACATTTTCTTCGCTGTGTCAACCTGGTGCTGGGCTTCCTGACCATTAATAATGTAGTCACGTTCTTCATCGGTCAGATGTTTCTGGTCGCGCGGATGCTTGTAGAAAATCAGCCATGCCATCGCCCAGATAAAGCTCAACGCACCGGAGATGATAAATGCCATCTGCCAGCTGTGCATCACGATTGCCCATACCACCAGCGGCGGCGCAATCATGGCACCAATCGAAGAACCTACGTTAAAGTAGCCGACCGCGATGGAACGCTCTTTTGCCGGGAACCATTCGGAACTGGCTTTCAGACCCGCCGGGATCATCGCCGCCTCTGCAGCACCTACCGCACCACGAGCAACCGCCAGGCCACCCCAGCTACCTGCCAGCGCGGTTGCGCCACAGAACACAGCCCACAGTACAGCAAACATTGCGTAACCGATTTTCGTACCCAGCACATCCAGTACATAACCTGCTACCGGTTGCATGACCGTATAAGCAGCAGAATAGGCTGCGATGATATAGGAATACTGTTGGGTGGAGATGTTTAACTCTTCCATCAGAGTTGGCGCAGCTGCCGCCACAGTGTTACGCGTCAGGTAACCAAGCACGGTGCCGAGCGTCACCAGTGCGATCATATACCAACGTAACCCTTTAATTTTACGCATGTAAAACCTCATCGTTTTGTTATATCCGCAGGAAGCGCGGCCATCATCCCGCCAGAGGCTGAAGATGTTAGTTACGACCGGGTAACCGAAAAAAAACCGGCACGCCCCGAACGTTGCCATGAAAGTTTCGTGCTAATTCGGCTTCCGTACCGGTTAACCCGATTCATCTAACAAATGAATGAATCGGCAATTTGCATTCCGTCGACTTATGATTTGCGACGGCAGAAAGATAACTTGTCATACAACTTTAAAAGGTGAGAGCCATCACAAATGTGGGAATATTTGTAGGGACATTACCTGATGATAGCGAGGCCAGTACTGGCGCGGCTTGCAGCGAGATTTACCACTTTGAGAGTAATTTTTTTAACTACGTTTATTGATCTATCTCACGAAAATATCTTCGGACTCTGGAAATTGGTGTGATAACTTTGTCAGCATCGCACCATAAGCAAGCTAGCTCACTCGTTGAGAGGAAGACGAAAATGACTCCGTTTATGACTGAAGATTTCCTGTTAGATACCGAATTTGCCCGCCGTCTGTATCACGACTACGCAAAAGACCAGCCGATTTTCGATTACCATTGCCATTTGCCGCCGCAGCAAATCGCAGAAGACTATCGTTTTAAAAACCTGTATGACATCTGGCTGAAAGGTGATCACTACAAATGGCGTGCTATGCGCACTAATGGCGTGGCTGAGCGTCTGTGTACCGGTGATGCGTCTGACCGTGAAAAATTTGACGCCTGGGCGGCGACCGTTCCGCACACTATCGGCAACCCGTTATACCACTGGACGCACCTCGAACTGCGTCGTCCATTTGGTATTACCGGCAAATTGCTTTCCCCGTCTACCGCTGACGAAATCTGGAACGAATGTAACGAACTGCTGGCGCAGGATAATTTCTCTGCGCGCGGCATCATGCAGCAGATGAACGTGAAAATGGTCGGCACTACCGATGACCCGATCGATTCACTGGAGCATCACGCTGAGATCGCCAAAGACGGCTCTTTCACCATTAAAGTGCTACCGAGCTGGCGTCCGGACAAAGCTTTCAACATCGAACAGGCGACCTTTAACGACTACATGGCGAAGCTGGGTGAAGTCTCTGATACCGACATCCGTCGTTTTGCTGACCTGCAAACAGCCCTGACCAAGCGTCTGGATCACTTCGCCGCTCACGGCTGTAAAGTGTCTGACCACGCGCTGGACGTGGTGATGTTTGCTGAAGCGAACGAAGCGGAACTGGATAGCATTCTGGCGCGCCGTCTGGCAGGCGAAACCCTGAGCGAGCACGAAGTGGCACAGTTCAAAACTGCGGTGCTGGTGTTCCTTGGTGCCGAATACGCACGTCGCGGCTGGGTACAGCAGTACCACATCGGCGCACTGCGTAATAACAACCTGCGTCAGTTCAAACTGCTGGGGCCGGATGTAGGCTTTGATTCCATCAACGACCGTCCGATGGCAGAAGAGCTGTCTAAGTTGCTGAGCAAGCAGAACGAAGAAAACCTGCTGCCGAAAACTATTCTGTACTGCCTGAACCCACGCGATAACGAAGTGCTGGGCACCATGATCGGTAACTTCCAGGGCGAAGGTATGCCGGGCAAAATGCAGTTCGGTTCCGGCTGGTGGTTTAACGATCAGAAAGACGGTATGGAACGTCAGATGACCCAACTGGCGCAGCTCGGTCTGCTGAGCCGCTTTGTCGGTATGCTGACTGATAGCCGTAGCTTCTTGTCATACACCCGTCACGAATACTTCCGCCGCATTCTGTGCCAGATGATTGGCCGCTGGGTGGAAGCGGGCGAAGCACCGGCGGACATCAACCTGCTGGGCGAGATGGTGAAAAATATTTGCTTTAACAATGCGCGTGACTACTTCGCCATTGAACTGAACTAAGGTCTGGGGTTGATATGCAATACATCAAGATCCATGCGCTGGATAACGTCGCGGTTGCTTTAGCAGATTTGGCGGAAGGCACAGAAGTCAGTGTCGATAACCAGACTGTTACGCTGCGCCAGGATGTTGCTCGTGGACATAAATTTGCGTTAACGGATATCGCAAAAGGGGCCAACGTCATCAAATATGGCCTGCCGATTGGTTATGCATTGGCGGATATTGCGGCGGGGGAACACGTCCACGCCCACAATACGCGCACGAATCTGAGCGATCTGGATCAGTATCGCTATCAACCTGATTTTCAGGATCTGCCTGCGCAAGCGGCAGATCGTGAAGTGCAGATCTATCGTCGCGCTAACGGCGATGTCGGGGTGCGTAATGAGCTGTGGATCTTGCCAACCGTGGGCTGTGTCAACGGCATCGCGCGGCAGATCCAAAATCGTTTCCTGAAAGAGACCAACAACGCCGAAGGTACTGACGGCGTGTTCCTCTTCAGCCACACCTACGGCTGCTCACAGCTGGGCGACGATCACATCAATACCCGCACCATGCTGCAAAATATGGTGCGCCACCCGAACGCGGGCGCAGTGCTGGTGATTGGCCTGGGTTGTGAAAACAACCAGGTTGCCGCATTCCGTGAAACGTTGGGCGATATCGATCCTGAACGCGTTCATTTCATGATCTGCCAACAGCAGGATGATGAGATCGAAGCCGGGATCGAGCATTTGCATCAGCTGTATAACGTGATGCGCAACGACAAGCGTGAGCCAGGCAAACTCAGCGAACTGAAGTTTGGTCTGGAGTGCGGTGGTTCTGACGGTCTTTCTGGTATTACTGCTAACCCGATGTTGGGGCGTTTCTCTGACTACGTGATTGCTAACGGTGGTACTACCGTACTGACCGAAGTGCCGGAGATGTTCGGCGCAGAGCAGTTGCTGATGGACCATTGTCGTGACGAAGCAACGTTTGAAAAACTGGTCACCATGGTCAATGACTTCAAGCAGTACTTTATTGCCCATGACCAGCCGATCTACGAAAACCCATCGCCGGGGAACAAAGCGGGCGGTATCACCACGCTGGAAGACAAATCACTTGGCTGTACCCAAAAAGCGGGTTCCAGCGTCGTGGTTGACGTGCTGCGTTACGGCGAGCGTCTGAAAACGCCGGGGCTGAACTTGTTAAGTGCGCCGGGTAACGATGCCGTAGCGACCAGCGCCCTGGCGGGTGCGGGCTGCCATATGGTGCTGTTCAGTACGGGTCGTGGTACGCCGTATGGTGGATTTGTGCCAACGGTGAAAATCGCCACCAACAGTGAACTGGCGGCGAAGAAAAAACACTGGATCGACTTTGACGCGGGTCAGCTGATCCACGGTAAAGCGATGCCGCAGTTGCTGGAGGAATTTATCGACACCATCGTTGAGTTTGCCAACGGTAAGCAAACCTGCAACGAGCGTAACGACTTCCGCGAACTGGCGATCTTTAAAAGCGGCGTAACGCTATAAAGTCGAAATGAGTTGTTAATAAAAAACGGCGTTTCATAATGTGAAGCGCCGTTTGCTTTTCCATACCTGCTAAGGATTTATCATGACCGCGTATTGGCTGGCCCAGGGCGTGGGTGTCATCGCCTTTCTGATTGGTATCACAACATTTTTCAATCGTGACGAACGTCGCTTCAAAAAGCAGCTTTCGGTCTATAGCGCCGTTATTGGCGTACATTTTTTTCTTCTGGGCACCTATCCCGCTGGTGCCAGTGCCATCCTTAATGCCATTCGTACATTGATTACCTTACGCACGCGCAGCTTATGGGTAATGGCGATTTTTATTGTGCTGACTGGCGGAATTGGCCTCGCGAAGTTCCATCATCCTGTCGAACTATTGCCGGTTATCGGCACGATTGTCAGTACCTGGGCGCTATTCCGCTGTAAAGGACTGACCATGCGCTGCGTAATGTGGTTTTCAACGTGTTGCTGGGTGATTCACAACTTCTGGGCGGGGTCGATAGGCGGCACGATGATTGAGGGGAGTTTTCTGCTCATGAATGGCCTGAATATCATTCGTTTCTGGCGGATGCAGAAAAGGGGAATTGATCCGTTTAAAGTAGAGAAAACAACCCCTTCCGCAGTAGACGAAAGGGGTTAAACAATTAATTACGCAGGGCGCTATTTGCCAGACGATCGTCTTCTGCCTGGCAAGCTGCCGCAGTGAACAGCACGTCAGTTGAAGAGTTCAGCGCGGTTTCGCAAGAGTCCTGCAATACGCCGATGATAAAGCCGACGGCAACCACCTGCATGGCGATATCGTTCGAAATACCGAACATATTACAGGCCAGCGGGATCAGCAGCAGAGAACCACCTGCCACGCCGGACGCACCACAGGCGCACAGAGAAGCCACTACGCTCAACAGCAGCGCCGTTGGTAGATCCACCGGAATACCCAGCGTATTAACCGCAGCCAGCGTCAACACGGTAATGGTGATTGCTGCGCCCGCCATATTGATCGTTGCACCCAGCGGAATAGAAACGGAATAGGTATCGCGATCCAGATTCAGCTTTTCACACAGCGCTATATTCACCGGAATGTTCGCCGCAGAGCTGCGGGTGAAGAAGGCGTACACGCCGCTTTCGCGCAGGCACAGCAGCACCAGCGGGAACGGGTTACGACGAATTTTCCACCACACCAGCAATGGGTTAACCACCAGCGCCACCAGTAACATACAGCCAACCAGCACCACCAGCAGTTGCGCGTAGCCCCACAGTGTGGAGAAACCGGTGGTTGCCAGGGTAGAAGAAACCAGACCAAAAATACCGATCGGTGCGAAACGAATGACCAGTTTCACCATAAAGGTGACGGCATTCGACATATCATTGACCAGGTTTTTAGTGGTTTCGTTACCGTGACGCAGTGCGAAACCGAGGCCAATAGCCCACACCAGAATCCCGATGTAGTTACCTTTCAGCAACGCGTCGATGGGGTTGGAAACCATGCTCATTACCAGCCCACGCATCACTTCTACAATGCCTGACGGTGGCGAAATATCACTCGCGCTACTGGACAAGTGCAGGGTAGAAGGGAAGGCAAAGCTGAAGACTACCGCGGCCAGAGCAGCAGAGAAGGTGCCCAGCAGATAGAGGAACAGAATAGGGCGAATGTTGGTTTTCTGCCCGTGCTGGTGGTTAGCAATAGATGCCATTACCAGCATCAGCACCAGAATCGGCGCTACAGCTTTCAGGGCACCAACGAACAAAGTACCTAACAGACCGACAGCTTCAGCCGCCGGTTTTGAGATCCATGCCAGAAGAATCCCCAGAACAAGGCCGACCAGGATTTGTTTTACCAGGCTGCCATGAGCCAGACGCCGGAATAGCCCCGGTGAACGTTGCGTAGTCATTTTTCGATCCTTTCATTGTGTTGTCGCACATCCCTGGTGCGTTCTGTCGACGCATCTTTCAGGATGTAACAAAGTGTTTGCAAGGTCGAGTATAAGGAAAGTTACAGCTTCGGGAAGCGAAAAATGCTGGATTTTAAAGAGAGGTCATATTTTGCAACTTAATGGTTACATTTGTTTGACATAAACAGAGGGAAGGACTGGCTGCTGAGACTGATTAGATAACATATAGGCAAAACTATTTGGCATATGAGAACTGTTGCGCTCCTGTGATATGCGATGCCACATAAAGTCACTGGCGCAGGGAGCGGCCAATCGCCGCTGCCCCGGCCTCCAGGGAACGCTTCGGTGATTTTGACGCCACTAACACCCAAGCGATCTTTTTGTAAAGAGCTATAAGTCGGTTACATACTTAATCGCTCATCTTTGTCTGGAATGAGTTATCACCCGTAGTGGCTTAATATACAGCGAATTATCCCACCCGCTGCTTATCATGCCGATAATTCACCCAGGCGTTGATAATAAACGTCATCACCAGAATGCCAAACACCACGCCCAGCGAGACGGCGATTGGAATATGGTAGAAGTCGACAATCAGCATCTTGATACCGATAAACACCAGAATCACCGCCAGGCCATATTTGAGCATCGAGAAACGCTCCGCAACGCCCGCTAGCAGGAAATACATCGCACGCAGGCCGAGGATTGCAAACAGGTTTGAGGTCAGCACAATGAACGGATCAGTGGTCACGGCGAAGATAGCCGGAATGCTATCCACGGCGAAAATCACGTCGCTCAACTCCACCAGAATCAGTACCAGCATCAGCGGCGTGGCATACAACAAACCATTCTTACGCACAAAGAAATGCTCGTTGTCGATGGTGTCGGTCATACGCAAATGACCGCGCAGCCAACGCACCAGCGGCTTGTCACCAATACCTGATTCATCTTCATGAGCCAGCGCCATCTTCACGCCAGTAAACAGCAGGAAGGCACCGAAGATATACAGGATCCAGTCGAACTGCGAAATCAGCCAGCTGCCAGTGAAGATCATGATGGTACGCAGAACAATCGCCCCGAGTACGCCATACACGAGCACGCGGCGTTGTAATGCCGCCGGAACAGAGAAATAGCTGAACAACATCAGCCAGACGAAGACGTTATCGACCGCCAGTGATTTCTCAATCAGATAACCCGTGAGGAAGGCCAATGCCTGAGGGTCCGCGACTTCGCGCCCCTGTGTCTGCGCCAGATACCACCAGAAAGCGGCATTAAACAATAACGACAGTGTCACCCAGACCAGCGACCAGGCCGCAGCCTGTTTCATGGTCATGGCATGTGCCCCGCGACGCCCCTGCAACAACAGGTCGATAGCCAGCATAATGACGACAACAACAGCGAATCCGCCCCATAGCAACGGCGTGCCGACAGTATTCATAGAAGTTCCTTACACATAAAAAAACGGCCAACGTCGGAAGACGTCAGCCGCTGCTTTTTATGCATAGACCTCGCCTTCCGGCAAGGTCTCACTTACAACAAAAAAGGAATACGTCTGCGTATTCCTTTCGGGTTGCCCGGTGACCGGATGTGGTTTTTCACACATCGTAATGACGATCGACCGGCAATGAAGTTACTCCCCTTTGCAGGTAACAAAGTATGACAGACCATTCGGTCAGTCAATGGTCAGTTACATCCCTTTTACACTGTTTTACTTTGGCTATTATAGTTTTACGCTATCTGCCGGAAAAATCACCCCGGTCTGGCGGCGGATCTCGGTCAGCAGCCTGGCGGTGATACGACTGACCGCCAGCCCTGGATGATCTACCAGATGTTCATCCACCAGGGTAGCGAACAGCTCTGCTTCGTACAGCATGGTATTAATATGCTGCGGTTGGGTAAGATCCTGCATCTGGCTGCCGCGCGGCACAAAGCAAACTTTCTGGCATTCAGACAGTTTTTCAATCACCAGCGATCCCGCTTCGCCCTGAATCTCACTTGCCAGCACAGAATCACTGACCTTTGAGTGCTGCAAGGTAACGCTGAAATCACCGTAATCCATCACCACCACGCCGTGGGCATCCACACCACTTGCCAGCAAACTGGCGGTTGCCTGCACGCCTTTCGGTTCACCAAATAACGCCACCGCCGACGCCAGACAGTAAAAGCCGATATCCATAATTGAACCGTTGGAGAATGCCGGATTGAAGGTGTTGGGATTCTCGCCGTCCAGATAACGTTGATATCGCGAGGAATATTGGCAATAGTTGAAAAAGACTTTACGCAATTTGCCAACTTTCGGCAGTACCTGGCGTAACAAATGAAAGTTCGGCAGGCTGGCGGTTTTAAATGCCTCAAACAGCACCACCTGATTTTCCCGCGCACAGGCAATGGCGGCATCCACTTCCGCCAGATTCGACGCCAGCGGTTTCTCGCAAATCACATGAATTTTATGGCTAAGGAAAAGTCGTGTCTGGGGAAAATGCAGGGCATTCGGGCTGGCAATATACACCGCGTCAATAGCATCACTTTCTGCCATCGCTTCCAGCGATGTAAACAGATGCTCGACAGAAAAATCATTGGCGAAGTGCTGGGCCTGTTCAAGGCTGCGGGAATAGACAGCGGTTAACTTGTATTTACCGCTCTCATGGGCGGCCTCGACGAACTGGCGGGTGATCCAGTTCGTGCCAATCACAGCGAAACGTATCATAACGCGTGGATACTCCATAAAGGGATTCTGCCGTCAATGTAGCACGCCTTTTTCATCTTCGACGTGCGCAGATACGCATTATTCTTTCGCCGGACAGCCATGCTCGCTAAACGGCCCAATCATGACCGACGGCCCGAGATATTTCGGCTGTCGATGGAGGATTTTCGCGTCAATCACTGCGCTGACGCGAGCGAGTTTCTCCCGCAGCTGAGTATAAAAACCATGTTTCATATTCAGGTCTGGTGCGTTAAACCCGATGGCATCGATGCCGTACTGTTTTGCCAGCCAGATGGCGCGTTGGTTATGAAATTCTTGCGAAATAATAGTGATATGGCTTTCACCAAACACCTTTTTGGCACGCACCACCGAATCAAGCGTTGAGAATCCGGCATAGTTGCAGAAGATGACTTTTGCGGGTACGCCTTTAGCGATCAAAGCCTGCTGCATGCCTGAGGCTTCATCGTAATTTTTACGTCCGTTATCGCCGCTCACTAGTAGCCATTTCACTTTTCCGGCGTGGTACAACTCTGCTGCGGTATCAATACGTCGGGTAAAGTAGCGATTACCCGGCCTCGCTCCCAGCAATAAACCCACGTTACGCGCCGGAACGGCGTTGACATTGCTCCAGGTCAGCTGCTTGCTGGCGTTGACCATAACGCGATCGGCAATAAAAATGGTCGCTCCTGCTATAAGCAACAATAAACAGCCAAGCTTTAGAGTCCGGCGAGAAAAACAAATACGGAGAAGAAGGCGGGCAAAGGCGCGCAGCATGGTCGTTATCCTTAACGAAAGGGGGGAGGTCGATTTTAGGCGCTAAAGGAAGAAAAGATAACGCCTGACATCATTTTCAGATTTTGTCCTGCCCAAGCGACAACTGCGTTAGCCACAGACGAGTGTCGAATTCAAGCTGGTGGTACTGCGGTTCCATATGACAGCACAACTGGTAAAACGCTTTGTTGTGCTCTTTCTCCTTCAGGTGCGCCAACTCGTGCACCACGATCATGCGCAAAAACGGTTCCGGCGCGTTGCGAAACACGGTAGCGACGCGGATCTCTGCTTTTGCTTTCAGCTTGCCGCCCTGCACACGCGAAACAGCGGTATGTAACCCGAGCGCGTTTTTCAGCACATGGATCTTGTTGTCATACATCACTTTATTGATCGGCGGGGCATTGCGCAGAAACTGATTCTTCAGATCCTGAGTATATTGCCAGAGGGCTTTATCGGTGGCGTAGTCGTGTGTTCCCGGATAGCGTTTTGCCAGCACATCGCCCAGACGCTGTTCATTAATCAGCGTGCGCACCTGGGAAAGCAACTGTTCGGGATAACCCTGAAGATAAGTAAGATTGCTCATAACCGCCCACGAAAAAGAGAAAAAGGGTATACTCACGCACCCTTTTCAGGGGCAACGTCGAAATTTTATCATTCAGGAGGGCCGATGAGCCACTTAGACAACGGTTTCCGTTCACTGACACTACAACGTTTTCCGGCGACGGATGACGTTAACCCGCTACAGGCGTGGGAAGCGGCAGATGAATATTTGCTGCAACAGTTGGACGACACAGAAATCCGCGGCCCGGTGTTAATCCTGAATGATGCCTTTGGGGCGTTAAGTTGTGTGCTGGCGGAACATAAGCCGTACAGCATTGGCGACTCATACATCAGCGAACTGGCGACGCGCGAGAATTTACGCCTCAACGGGATTGATGAATCGAGCGTGAAGTTTCTCGACAGCACCGCTGACTACCCGCAGCAGCCTGGCGTAGTGCTGATCAAAGTGCCGAAAACACTGGCATTGCTGGAACAGCAACTGCGCGCATTGCGCAAAGTAGTCACGCCGGATACACGTATTATTGCCGGTGCTAAAGCCCGTGACATTCACACCTCCACGCTGGAACTGTTCGAAAAAGTGCTCGGCCCGACCACCACCACACTGGCATGGAAGAAAGCGCGCCTGATTAACTGCACTTTCAACGAGCCGCCGCTGGTTGATGCACCGCAGACCGTTAGCTGGAAGCTGGAGGGTACTGACTGGACTATCCACAACCATGCGAATGTCTTCTCACGCACCGGGCTTGATATTGGCGCGCGCTTCTTTATGCAGCATCTGCCAGAGAATCTCGAGGGTGAGGTTGTCGATCTCGGTTGTGGTAACGGCGTTATTGGCCTGACGCTGCTTGATAAAAACCCGCAGGCGAAAGTGGTGTTTGTCGATGAATCACCAATGGCGGTTGCTTCCAGCCGTTTGAATGTTGAAACCAACATGCCAGAGGCGTTGGATCGCTGCGAGTTTATGATCAACAACGCGCTCTCCGGCGTGGAGCCGTTCCGCTTTAATGCTGTGCTCTGCAACCCGCCGTTTCACCAGCAACATGCACTGACCGATAACGTTGCCTGGGAAATGTTCCACCACGCGCGCCGCTGCCTGAAAATCAACGGCGAGCTGTATATCGTTGCCAACCGTCACCTGGATTACTTCCATAAACTGAAGAAAATTTTTGGCAACTGCACCACCATTGCCACCAATAATAAATTTGTGGTGCTGAAAGCGGTGAAGCTGGGGCGTCGTCGGTAAGATTGACAGCTACCTGCCGGATGCGGCGTAAACGCCTTATCCGGCATACGTTCAGCACATTACCCCCAGGTCGGATAAGACGCGGCAAGCGTCGCATCCGGCAATGTCTGCCCAGTTCTGGAATCGCGCTTCCATAAAACAAAAAATCCCTGTCACCATCCTCTACATTCTCTTGTTTAGCGTTATTCTACGTTTATTCTTCCGTCACACAGATAAATTCATCCGTTGCCAATCTGTCAACGGATGTTATCATATTGCCAATTTGTCAACGGACGTGATGAAGAATGCACCTGATAACTCAAAAAGCATTGAAAGATGCTGCGGAAAAATACCCGCAACATACAACGGAGTTGGTGGCTCTGGGGAACACGATTGCTAAGGGATATTTCAAAAAACCTGAGTCATTAAAAGCAGTATTCCCTTCTCTGGATAACTTCAAATATCTGGATAAGCATTATGTTTTCAATGTCGGGGGCAATGAATTACGTGTTGTAGCAATGGTCTTTTTTGAATCGCAAAAGTGCTACATACGTGAAGTTATGACGCATAAAGAATACGATTTCTTTACCACCGTTCATCGTACTAAGGGGAAAAAATGATTGCGATTGCCGACATCTTACAAGCAGGAGAAAAGCTAACTGCTGTGGCACCTTTTCTGGCGGGTATTCAGAACGAGGAACAATACACCCAGGCGCTGGAACTGGTAGATCATCTGCTGCTCAACGATCCTGAAAACCCCTTGCTGGATCTGGTGTGTGCCAAAATAACCGCGTGGGAAGAATCAGCGCCCGAATTTGCTGAATTTAATGCCATGGCTCAAGCCATGCCTGGCGGTATAGCTGTGATTCGTACCCTTATGGATCAATATGGTTTAACCCTTTCCGATCTGCCGGAAATTGGCAGTAAATCGATGGTGTCACGCGTTTTGAGCGGGAAGAGGAAATTAACGCTGGAACACGCTAAAAAACTGGCAACGCGATTCGGCATTTCTCCCGCCTTGTTTATTGATTAACGCGACGTGCCGGATGCGGCGTGAACGCTTTATCCGGCCTACGATTAGCACGTTACCCGTAGGCCGGATAAGACGCAGCAAGCGTCACATCCAGCACTTCAAATAACGATTTAAATCTCCAGCGCCAACCGTGTTCCCTGGGCAATTGCCCGTCGAGCGTCCAGCTCCATAGCCACATCGCAGCCGCCAATTAAATGCACGGTTTTCCCGCTATCAATGAGCGGTTGTGCCAGCGTGCGGTTTGGCTCCTGCCCCGCGCAGATCACCACATGATCTACCGCCAAAATTTGCGGTTCGCCGTTGATCACCACATGCAGCCCGTCATCGTCGATCTTCTGGTAACTTACGCCTGGGATCATTTTCACGCCGCGCGCGAGCAGGGTGGTGCGATGGATCCAGCCCGTAGTTTTGCCCAACCCTTGCCCTGGTTTGCTGGCTTTGCGTTGAAGCATCACAATCTGTCGCGGGCTACGGGGGATCTGCATTCCCTGCGGGCTTAACCCACCACCCTGTTGCAGGCTACTGTCGATTCCCCACTCATTACAAAACTCGGTGATATTCTGGCTGGTGGACTCCCCTGGCTGACTCAAATACATCGCTGTATCAAAGCCAATCCCACCACAACCAATGATGGCGACGTTGTTGCCCACCGGCGCTTTGTCGCGCAGTACGTCGAGATAACTCAACACCTTCGGATGATCGATCCCGTCGATGGGCGGAATGCGCGGTACGATCCCACTGGCGAGGATCGTTTCATCGAACGCCTTTAACTGATCTGCGGTCACGGTGTGATTAAGTTTCAGTGTCACGCCAGTCACTTCGATCATCCGGCGGTAGTAGCGCAATGTTTCGTAAAATTCCTCTTTGCCGGGGATCTGTTTGGCGATATTAAACTGCCCGCCGATCTCGCTATGTGCATCAAACAACGTTACCTGATGACCACGCGCCGCCGCATTGATGGCAAACGCCAGCCCCGCCGGACCTGCGCCGACCACCGCCAGATTTTTTTTCTGCACGGCGGGAAGGATCGGCATTTTGGTTTCGTGGCAGGCGCGAGGATTCACCAGGCACGAGGTGACTTTGCCGACAAAGATCTGATCGAGACAGGCCTGATTGCAGCCAATGCAGGTGTTGATCTCATCGGCTCGCCCCGATTGCGCTTTTGACAGCAGCTCCGCATCAGCAAGAAACGGTCGCGCCATCGATACCATATCGGCATCACCGCGCGAGAGAATATCGTCGGCAACCTGCGGATCGTTAATCCGGTTGGTGGTCACCAGCGGCAATGAGACGTGACCTTTCAGTTTGCGTGTGACCCAGCTAAATGCGCCGCGCGGCACTGGCGTGGCGATGGTCGGAATCCGCGCTTCATGCCAGCCTATTCCAGTGTTGATAATGGTTGCGCCCGCCGCTTCAATGGCCTGCGCCAGTTCTACCGTTTCGGTTAAAGTCCCGCCGCCTTCTACCAGGTCGAGCATCGACAGCCGATAGATAATAATGAAGTCGTTGCCGACGCGCTCGCGCACCGCACGCACTACTTCGACGGCAAACCGCATCCGGTTGCGGTAATCGCCGCCCCACTGGTCGCTACGCTGGTTGGTGCGCAGAGTCAGAAACTCGTTGATCAAATACCCTTCGGAACCCATCACCTCTACGCCATCGTATCCGGCCTCCCGCGCCAGTTGCGCGCAGCGGGCGAAATCGTCGATCAGTCGCAGGATCTCTTCATGGGTGAGTTCATGAGGAACGAAACGGTTGATGGGGGCCTGCAACGCGGAGGGCGCTACCAGATGCGGTTGGTAGCTGTAGCGTCCGGTATGCAAAATTTGCAGGGCGATTTTGCCGCCTTCCTGATGTACCGCTTCGGTAATGGTGCGATGGTGTGGGATCTGGCTGACGTCATTGAGCATTGCACCGCCTTCCATGCCAACGCCTGTTAAATCAGGTGCAATACCGCCGCTAACGATCAGCGCCACGCCGTGACGGGCGCGTTCAGCATAAAACGCCGCCAGCCGCTCGGCACCGTCCGGGTATTCCTCCAGCCCGGTGTGCATTGAACCCATCAACACGCGGTTTTTTAACGTGGTAAAACCTAAATCAAGCGGGGCAAACAGCGACGGGTAGCTCATAAATTATCCAGTATGTAAAATAATTGTTATGTGGTCGGATGAGTTCTAATTTAGCCGTCGCCGGAGAAAAGGGAAAAGGGGAGTGCGGGGTTTGTGATGGGAATCAAAAAGAATACGCTGGTGGTAATGCCGGATGCGACGCTTGCCGCGTCCTATCCGGCCTGGGGGAACGTACATGTAGGGCGGATAAGGTGTTTACGCCGCATCCGCCAGCCGTTGCAAATTACTGCTTACGGAAAAAATCGTTATACAACATATACAAATGTGCGGCACTCCAGGAGAAATTTGGAGCCCCTTGCTGCGCGCCAGTCAGCGGGTTGTAATTCTCCTGAATCGGACCGTCGGCGGTTAATCCTTTGGCATGCTGGAAGAACGTATCCGCCAGTTTCAGGGCATCATCGCGATAACCGTAACGCTCCATTCCTTTCAGACCAAACCAGAACTGATCTACCCATACGCGCCCGCGCCAGTAGATATCCGCGCCAAAAGCCGGGTTGGTTAACGCCGCCGTTCCCAGCGGTACAAAGGTGTTGAACTCTTTGGTGTCCAGCATCACCTTCACCACCGCGTCGGCATTGGCCTGCGTTGCCGCACCGTTAAACAGCGGCGACCAGCCTTCAGGCCCTTTACCGCGCTCAACAATCGGTTTGCCCGCACAGCCGTTCGCCAGCGGTTTATCTTCAATGCGCACTCATAGTAGAACTGCGTGGTCGGGTCGAACATACAGGTATTGATGTAGTCCGCGAGCTGCTGCGCCAACTGGCGATAGCGTTTGGCCTCTTCCGGCTTACCGAGGATAGTTGCCATCTCTGCCAAATAATGGTTATCGCTGTACATATAGCTGGCCTGATCCACCGACTCCTGCAATAGCGAGTAGCCCAGCAACGTTCCGTCCTGGCTGCGGTTCTCGGCGAATTTCACCGTCCAGTCGCTACGTTTGCCGCCGTTAGCGACATATTTATCCAGCTGTTCCTTGTCGATAAACCCAAAGACGGCGGCGTCATCACGGCCCGATTCCCACGACGCAGCAACTTGTGCCGGAATTTCCAGACTGTCGTACTGGCCTTTCTCCACCACGCGGGCGTAGTTGTTCAGCCCAGACAGCGTCTCTTCTTTATCGCCTTTTTTCACCGTAAACAGCATCTCGCCGCTCTTGGTGTTATGGGCTTTATCGCGGGTCGCGCCATATTCCGGCACGCCGTTGCCGTTATGATCGCGGTTACGTAACCACCAGTCGTGATAGGCCACCAGTTTCGGGTACATCTCTGCCAACCAGGCTTTATCCTGGGTGACGTTGTACACTTCCATTACTGACC
Organism: Escherichia sp. MOD1-EC5189; assembly: GCF_002966045.1. NCBI lineage: Bacteria > Pseudomonadati > Pseudomonadota > Gammaproteobacteria > Enterobacterales > Enterobacteriaceae > Escherichia > Escherichia sp. MOD1-EC5189. The sequence goes on from NZ_PTRX01000006.1 coordinate 78,410, forward strand.
AGGCGGCAAGGCTGGGTTTGGTATTACGTTCGTTCCAGTTGCCGCCATCGCCGCCACGCTCGGGGCTAAGGTTCCACGCAATCAGGTCGGGGACAAAGCCCACATCCTGTGGACGCACGGTGTCGCCAGGTTGGATCTGCCAGGAGAAGACCGCGCGGATATTCTCTTTGGCGATCTCCGGATTGAAATGCGCCATCGCAAACGCCTGTTTCCAGGTATCCCACGGCCAGGTCTGATTGCCGGAGAACCAGCGTCCGGTCACCGAAGGTGTGACGGTATTAAATTTCACCGCCCCGCCCGGTGAACGCCAGTTACCGTTGAGTGTTTCGATGGCTTTCACCGCGACGCGCGTCTGTTCCGGCGTCGCATCCGGATTGGTTAACCCTTTCTTCAGGTACTCTTCCCAGCGTTGCTGCGAGGCGGTGAGATAAAACGCCGGACGCGCCAGAATATCGCGGATCTGCATTTGCTCTTTGCTAACTTCCTGAGCGGTCAGCAGGTGGGAGTAGGTGGTATAGAGCGTCGTCGACCCGTTGATATGCGCCTTACTGGTAAAGTGATTACCGTTGATTTCAGTCTGCACTGGCAGGGATTTATGCACCTGATATTCTGATTCGCCGGAGGTCAGCAGATCCCAGGTGGCGCGCACTTTGCCAAAGGTGACTTTCAGGCCATCACGGGTGGCGCTGATTTTGCGCTGATAATCAGGGTACTCGCCAGCAATGGTTTTATCGGAAATCGGTTTCCCTTCCTTCGCTTCCAGTTTTTCCAGCAGCTCGCCGTCCCACACCAGATCCAGCGGTTTATTGCTGGTGATTTTAGTTTCCAGTAATGAGGTACGCGGCGTGGCGAAGCGCAGAGTCATTTCGACCTGCACATCTTTTGCTGTCATTTTTTGTACCAGCGCGCCGGGAATACTGTATGCCTCCAGCGTGAAATTGACTTTCTTGCCGTCCTGCCAGACGGTCAGGCGGTCGAAATTGCTGGCCATAAAGTTGATGTATTCTTCTGTCAGCAGCGCAACGCCTGGAAAACCGCCCATGGTGTTCGGGCCGTCTGGCAACAGATGACCATGCCAGGATCCGAGATCGAAAAACGGATTAAAACGCTGGTGATCGTCGTAATCGTAATCCTTCATGTACTGCGGTGCGCCGATACGGTTAATCACGTTTTTGTAATTGTCGGCATTAGCGGCATGGGCGGAAAAACTCATCAGTAGAGCGCAGGCTACTGGCGTTAAAATAGTTTTGATTTTCATGAGATTATTGTCCTTTTACCAGTAGAAATATTGCATCAGGAAGAGTTGGTCGCTGGGATCGTTAGAGGCATTTTTCATGTAGAAGCGGCTATCAAAAGCCGTTGCGAAACGTCCGCCGCCGTATTCGTACCAGATACCAAACTGCATGAAAGAGGTGGTTTCATCGTCAGCGTGGTCAGGGCGATGTTTGGCGTACGTGTAAGCGGTAGAGAGATAAATCCCCTTGAACGCTTCATACATGGCGCTCACCATCATCCCACTTTCACTTCCCGGTACGTCCAGTCCGTCGGCGCGTCCGGTATGGTGCCAGGCGCGAGCGGCAAAGTTAGGGGTAAGCAGGCCAGTGAGATAGAGTTGTCCGGTACCGTCGGTAATTTCCAGACCGTTCATCCAGGTGATGCCTTCGGCAAGGTCATACTGGATGTAACCGTTCATCATTGCCGGATAAGTGTATTTGTCGTCGTAGCGATCGTATTTGCCAAAATGTAGCCAGGCTTTGCTTTCGTCATGATGTCCGGCTGGTGTGGCGGTGACGCTATAACGAAAGTTGCCGGTTAAGTTCTGTACCTTCAGCGCAGTCATAATGTCGCGGGTATTGGGAATGACGTAGCCCAGATCGGGCGTGAAATCGCCCCACCATTGCAGGTCATCCAGCGAGGAATCCTGACGCAGACTGAGCATGATTTCGGTGCCATCATTGGTACGATAACCGCCATAGAAACGGTTAATCCCACCTTCGAAACCGCCCCAGCTATGGTCAGGCACCCAGGCATTACCGTCGTGGTCGGCCTGCACGGTCCAGCCTTCGCCGTAAATCAGGCCGAACCAGGAGCCGTACTTCATCTCCAGGCCACCTTCAATATAGGTGCCGTCGCTGTATTTATGTTTATTCTCACCCTCTAAATCCATATATCCACCAACCCCTAATTCGCCGTAAAAACGAAATGAAGGAGAAGATGTCGAGGTCATTGCGGGTGTTTTTGTGTCGTCATGTTCTGCCGGACGTGCTTCTTCAGCGGCCGCAGAAAAGGCGTAGCAAAACGGCAGAGCAAGTAATGCTCTGCATGGTGCAGTGATTAATTTCATTGTGTTAATCCATGAGCTAAAGAAAAAGTACAGCCTTTTATCGTTGTAATTATAAAAATATAAAGGCAGAAACTATTTTCCCTCTCCCCATCCAGGAAGAGGAAAAATGCCTGCTCATTTTTTATTATTCTGCTTAATCAACATTGCTGGCTGGCGTCGCTTCAATATGGCGCTCTTCAGCCGTTAATCCCTTTATATATTTACTGTATTTCCACCACGCAAAGCCGAGGAAGATAACAATACCGCCGACGTTATAAAAAATGATGGTCAGAATATTCGCGCCAGTCGGGAATGTCGAAGCGACAAACCCTACGGCAAATATCGCAATCAGCATTGAAACAACGATAATACCTGTGCGGCGGGAGCCCATACGGAAATCGCGTGGCAGGTGATCTAATTTGGCGCGTAAATTCAGGTAAGCCAGCATGATGAATAATGGCGGAAGCATGGATGCTGCGGCGGTCATATTAATAATGGTATTCATCAGATCCTGCACGGTATTGGAACCGAGCATCGGGATAATCATCAGCGGGATGACAATCAGGAACTGGATCCATGCCGCGCGCGCCGGAACGCCGTTTTCGTTCAGTTCGACGGTTTTCTTACCAAAGATGCCTTCCGGGATTTCGGAGAAGAAAATTTTTACCGGCGTTGCGGTCCACATCAGCAGGGAACCGAACATTGCGGTAAAGGACACCAGACCGACAAAGCGATTCATCAACGCTTCCGGCAGACCAAAATACGCCGCCATGCCATGGAATACCTGCACCGATCCGCCGGTAAACTTCAACTCTTTGCTGCTGACGAAGACGTTAATCAGCATCGAGGAGACGGAATACAGTACACCGATAAAAATCCCGGCGAGAATGATCACTTTAACAAACGATTTTGAACCGCCTTTGACGTCGTTAACGTACACCGCGACAGATTCCGCGCCACCTGCGGCCATAAAGATCCAGGTAGTAACGCCGAGGAACGCCCAGTTAAAGTTAGGGATCATCGCGTCAACGGTGATCGGATCGGCAGGCTGTACGCCGCCAACCAGCGCCGTGCCTGCCAGTAAAATGTAGGAGAGCGTTAACAGCAGCATCAGCGTTGAAGTGACGGAGGTGATTGGCCCCAGCATTTTCGCCCCGTTGGTGGAAACCCAGGTGGAGAAGGCGAACAGCACCATACTGATAATGGTGGTGGCAACCGGTGTCATAATATATTCGTAGCCGAGGAAAGCATACGAGGCGTAAGCAATAACGCGCGGCAATAATGAGGTGAAAAAGAACAAGTTTACGAACCAGTAGGTATAGGCAGTAATAAATGCCCAACGTCCGCCCAGCGAACTTTTTACCCACGCGTAGACACCGGCTTCCGAGTTTTTATTTAACGAAACAAATTCTGCGATGATCAGACAGAAGGGAATAAAATAAAAAATCGTCGCGAGGAAAAACATTGGTGCCGAGGCCAGTCCAAGCTCAATATTATTATTGATAACGTTGTTAAAGCTGTAAACGGCGGCAAAAGTCAGCGAGAGCAAGCCGAATTTGCCGATTGTATTACGTTTGGTATCAGACATAACACATCTCCGAAAATGAGTAGGGTAGCGGTGGCGGCAAACTCCTTATGCCGCCGTAATTGTTATTTGTTATGGAAATAACCATCTTCGATGGTGACTTTGAGAACGACTTTTTTGACCGCGTTATTACAGATAAATCGATACGCTTCATGGATATCACAAATAACGATTTGCCCTTCGTGGACCTCAACGGCTTCTCCGCAGCCTTTTAGATATTCACGGTCAGTTTCATCACGATAATATTCCACTACCTGTAATGTCTCTTTCGGCGCATATTCAATTTTTTGTTGTCCTTGCAGGTAGTAATGTACTTCAAAATAGCGTCGATGCCCGGTAAATAGCGCATCGGTCGCGGAGTCTGTCTCCACGCGGTAAGTCAATGAGTCACCGATGGAGTGGGCGACGCCAGGCTGAATGTTGTCGATATTTTCAATCGCTTCAACGCAGCGTTGCCACTTTTTGCCAGAGGCGTAAATCTGGCGGAACTGTTCTAAGTTATCGATGATCCTCATTGCTTATTCTCGCTGTGCAAATTCGTGGAAAAGAACCCTGCGCCGAACTCATACGACGCCAGGCTTTGCGCGGTAGCTTCCCCGCCAGAAACTGGCAGCAACGTAAAGCCGTAGCTGAAGTCACGGAACCTGACGCGCCAGGTGTCCAGCACTTCGCTGCCCCAGGAGTTAGAGCCGAGGCCAAGCAGTTGGTGGTCAAGATTCAGGGTGATGTCATCACTGCGCTGCAGTTCGTTACAGTGCTGGGCAGCGTGGATGTTTTCCTGGGTGTAGTGCCAGGCGCTGAAGTTAATGGGGCGCTGCGGAACCACCAGCAGACCGTTGCCGTGGCGATTAGTGAGTGCCGTCCAGCGGACATGCTGACGGTTGCCGTTGTTCTGCGGGAAGGGATAGTTCTCGAACATGGCATCGACGGTACTGCGCCAGATATCAATGATGTTAGCCTGCTGGCTGTCGGCGTAGTTTTCGCCCGGTCCACGTCCGTAATATGCTACCTGGTCGTATTCGCCGTTAATCCCCATGGTGAAACCGATGCACGGAATGATGTGCGGATAGTCGCCGTAACGTTCGCCGGAAAGCGCCACATTAACCTGACCATCGGCAGCGATGCGCCAGATGTAGGTACAGCGCATCCCGAAGTCAAACACCGGTGGGGCAATAACCGTGCGGCTGATGATCAACACTTCATCATCACTTTGCTCAACGGCAAAGTCGCGCAGATGTTCCTGCATAATCTGCAAATGGTTCGGTTGCCACAGTCCTTCGTACTCCTGCTTGTGGTTGTCGATCATTGGCTTGAAGAAGTTGATCTTTGGCTCGCGGGTCAGCAGCGACTCACCATTCACCTGCCAGGATGTCGGTTTGCCACTCATTTTTGAGAAGGTGATCGCGAAGTTGTAGCCGCGAATGGTGCAGCCCAAGCGATCGTCTTCCAGCGTCAGCGGACGCGCATTATTTGGTGCGAAAGGCACTGGCTGCGCGGTGTTTTCCTTCAGCGGGAACTGATAAGTGGCGATAGAATGCCCGGCTTCGCTGTAGCGGGTGCGGGAATCTTTGGTCACCGTAATGTTGAGGAACGCTTCGCGGGCGTCCAGCTGTGGCAGCGTGATCTGCAAGGGGGCTTCGCTGTTCGGCGCAACGTCGCGCAGTTTAATCTGCTGCGTCGCGAGCGTTTCACCTTCGGCGCGCACCTCTGCGTGCAGGGTGTAGTCATCAAGCGTGGTAAACCACAGTTTATTTTCGACTTTCAGCTCGCCGCGAGTCAGATCCAGCGCGTGGATTTTTACCGGCGCGATAACCTGTTTGTACTCTTTCAGTCCCGGCCCCGGCGTCTGATCGGAATAGATCAAACCATCAAGACAGAAGTTATAGTTGTTGGGATAGTCGCCGTAGTCACCGCCGAATTTATACCAGACATTGCCGTTGTCATCCTGCGCCTGGATCCCGTGGTCGCACCATTCCCAAACATAATGTCCCTGAATGCAATCGTGCTTATAGAATACGTTTTGGTACTCCGTCAGCCCGCCCGGACCGTTCCCCATCGCATGGGCGTATTCACAGATGATGCGCGGCTTCGGATGCGGATATTCACCAAACTCATTCATCAGCGGCACGCGGGTGTACATGGTGGAAATAATATCGACCACTTCAGCATCGCGATCTTCTTCGTAGTGCACCAGTCGCGTGTTATCCAGCGCTTTCGCTGCGTGGTACATCGCGCGGATGTTACAGCCATAGCCGGATTCGTTGCCCAGCGACCAGATGATGATCGACGGATGGTTTTTCTGTGCATGAATATGGCGAACGATGCGCTCGACGTAGACTTTTTCCCACTGCGGATCGTCGGTAATACGGCTGATATCGCCGACGTTAGCAAAGCCGTGCGATTCGACATCGGTTTCCGCCATCACAAACAGGCCGTAGATATCACACAGTTCGTAAAAACGCGGATCGTTGGGGTAGTGAGCGGTACGCACAGAGTTGATGTTGTGCTGTTTCATCAACTGGAGATCTTTCTCGACGCGATCCATCCCAACGGCGCGGCCTTTGCGATGATCGTTGTCGTGACGGTTGACGCCGTGCAGCATCACATAACGGTTATTGATCCAGAACAGACCGTCGCGCACTTTGATATCACGGAAGCCAACGCGTTGTGGCACCACTTCCAGAACGTTGCCGTCGGCGTCTTTCAGCGTCATGACCAGATGGTAAAGATAAGGGGATTCTGCTGACCATTGCTGCGGCTGTTCGACAGTAAAAGCAAAGCTGGCGCTGGTCAGTTTTTCAATTGCCAAATGATCGATGGCGCTGCTGTGTACCACGCGTTCGCCATCAAACAGGGTATATTCCAGCGTCGTTAGGACAGGGGAGGCGGCGAGATTTTCCAGCACTACTTCACAGGAAAGCGTGGCATCGCAATAGGCTTCGTCAAAGTCAGTGCGCACGGTGAAATCGTTAATATGCGTGAGTTGTTTTCCGACCAGATAAACATCGCGGAAAATCCCTGCCGACCACCACATATCCTGGTCCTCCACGTAGGTGGAGTCCGCCCACTGCATCACGCGCACACACAACAGGTTGTCGCCGGTTTTTACCATTGCGCTGATGTCAAACTCTGCGGTCAGGCGGCTGCCTTTGCTGAAACCAACATATTGACCGTTAACGTAGACTTCAAAATAGGTTTCGACGCCGTCAAATTTAATCAGCGTCTGTTTGCCCTGCCAGCCGTCGCTGAGGGTGAAAATACGTTGATAGGCACCGGTTGGGTTATCGCTGGGGACAAACGGCACATCGATAGGGAACGGAAAACCTTCGTCGGTATATTGCAGTTTGCCGTGGCCTTCCATTTGCCACATGGCGGGGACGGTAATATGCCCCCAGTCAGCCATTAACTCAGAGGTGAAGGCTTCTGGCACTTGCAGCGGATGGTCAAAAAAGTGGAAATTCCACTGACCACTTAAGGGCAGAAACAGGCTGCTGGTTTCGCGGGCAAAGGTACGCGCTTGCGCAACAGAATCATATGAAAAAAAGTACGCACGCGGCGCAAGTCGGTTTTCGTGGGTGAGCTGAATGTTTTCCCAGCGATTCATAGGGCCTCCCGGTAGAGAGAAATCGGAACCATTCATGGTGATGGTAGTTTGTGTAATTGCTGGGGAGTTTAGTAAAATTTTTACTAAAATATAGCGAGTAAATGCATTTACTTTAACTGGATCACGAAAATAAACGGCAGCACTGTCCGGCAAAAACGATTGCCGGACAGTGTGTAAGGGGATTTAACGGGTCGTGCCGCGCAGTTTTAATTTGCTGGGAACGAAGACTAACAGCGGCAGCGCGCGACCATCCCGGGCTTTTTCATACACCAGGTTAACGCCCTGGCTTCCCATCATCTCGGAATGGATGCGCACGGTGGAGAGCGGCGGAAAGGTAAATCGCGCGGTGGGGATGTCGTTAACGCTGATAAGTGAAATATCCTGCGGGATGTTCAGACCACGTTCATGAATTGCCCGCAGTACGCCAATAGCAATAGAATCGGAAGCAACAAAAAGCGCCTTCGGGTAGTCTTCCCGAGCCAGCATCTGTTTCGCCAGTTCGTAGCCCGACGAACTGGAAAAACCGCCGCGCCAGATATCCTCTTCGCGTACCACTTGTTTCAGTCGACCATATTCCACAAAGGCGACCTCACGAATATCTGCCTTACCAGGCTCATCTTCGCCGCCAATAAAACCAATACGATTAACGCCCTGGTTGATATAGAAGCCGATGATTTCTTTACTGATACGTGCCAGATCGATATCCACCGCATCGTAACCGCTGCCGGGTTCGTGAAAGTCGATAAAACAGATATTGTCGGTCAACGCGCTGGCAGCGGCGCGCAGGGCGGGCGTGGGTTTGCCGACAATTAAAATACCGGTGACGTTTTTAATGTCTGGTAAGCCGCTGTGTTCATAACAGTTGGTGAGCTCGATGCCCAGCTTTTCGCACTGGGTTTCAATGCCGTGGCGGATCGCCAGATAGTAAGGATCGTTGATCTCCAGCTCCTGCTGGTAGCTGTAGATAGCCAGAATATGGTGTTGGTTGACTGCACCTGTCTGGAGTTTACGGGCACTACTGGTCTTGTACTCCAGCTTTTCGGCGATCTCGAGAATGCGATGTTTCGTCTCTTCTTTCACATTCAATGTCGGATCGTCATTTAAGACCCTGGATACTGTCGCCAGGGATACGCCAGCTTCGATTGCGATGTCTTTTAGTGTTGCCATGTTTACCTTTTTTACTTTCCCTGATGTGCGCCCCCATTGTAGAGGAAGTGCTTTTTGGGTCACCTGTTTTCAGTAAATAAAGCGCGTTTCTTTGACGCTGTAACGGTAACACAGCGGCTCACGAATGTGATCACGCCTGCATTCTCCATTTTTAGCCTACAGGATTGAGAAAAACTTTTGCTATAGTTTAGTAAAACTTTACTCAAGGGGAGGAAGCAATGGAAACCGTGGCTTATACCGATTTCGCGCGTCTGGAAATGCGCGTTGGAAAGATTGTGGAAGTTAAACGCCATGAAAACGCTGACAAGCTGTACATCGTACAGGTTGATGTTGGTGAAAAAACGCTGCAAACAGTGACCAGCCTGGTGCCGTACTACAGCGAAGAAGAGCTGATGGGGAAAACGGTGGTGGTCTTATGCAATCTGCAAAAAGCAAAAATGCGTGGTGAAACATCGGAATGCATGCTGTTGTGTGCGGAAACCGATGATGGCAGTGAAAGCGTGCTGTTAACGCCGGAGCGGATGATGCCTGCGGGCGTACGTATCGTATAAAACAATCGGATGGCGACGTCGTATCGCCATCCGATTTGATATTACGCTTCTTCGACACTTACTCGCATGGCCGCCAGCGCCTTACGCGCCGCTTTGATCACCAGTTCGCACTGTTCAATGGTCAGTGTCAGTGGCGGTTCAATGCGGATCGTTTTGGCGTTATTGAGCGTTCCGGCCACCAGGACGCGCTGGCGGAACATCTCGCTGGCAAAGTTATAGCCGATTTCGTTATCAACAAACTCAATCGCCATCAACATCCCTTTACCACGCGCTTCCTGTACCAGATCGGGATATTCCCGCGCCAGTTGACGGAAACCGTCCAGCAACATATCGCCTTTTTGCTCAGCCTGAGCCGGTAAGTTCTGCTCCAGCAACACATTGATGGTCGCCAGCGCCGCCGCACAGGCCAGCGGGTTGCCGCCAAAGGTGGTGGTATGCAGGAACGGGTTGTCGAACAGAACTGAGAACATCTCTTCAGTGGCGATGGTTGCGCCAATCGGCATCACGCCACCGCCGAGGGCTTTTGCCAGACACAGGATGTCCGGCTGTACGTTCTCATGCTCGCAGGCGAACATTTTGCCCGTGCGCCCCATGCCCGTTTGTACTTCATCGAGGATCATCAGTGCGCCGAACTCATCGCACAGCTTGCGCACGGCGGTGAGATAGCCCGGCGGCGGCAGAATTACGCCACCTTCACCCTGAATCGGCTCAAGGATCACTGCGGCAACATCGTCACCGGTTTTTTTGCACTCGTTAAGAGCCGTGCGCATGGCTTCGATATTGCCAAACGGTACATGACGGAAGCCCGGCAGTAACGGCATAAACGGTTTGCGGAAGGTCGATTTCGCCGTGGCCGACAGCGCGCCAAGCGATTTACCGTGGAACGCGCCGCTGGTGGCAATAAAAGTAAACTTGCCGCGCGGCGACTGATAAGCCTTCGCCAGCTTCAGCGCTGCTTCAACGGACTCGGTGCCGCTATTACAGAAGAAGCTGTATTTCAGCTTACCGGGCGTTAGCGCAGCAAGGGTTTTCGCCAGCATTGCCCGTAATGGATCAAGCAGCTCCTGGCTGTGCAACGGTTGTTTCGCAAGTTGATTCTGTACGGCGGAAACCACAACTGGATTACGGTGCCCCACGTTGAAAATTCCAAAACCTCCCAGGCAGTCGATAAACTCCTGTCCCTGGGTGTCGACAAGCGTATTTAAACCTCCCGCTTGCCACTCTACGGCTCCGTAATCCCCGCCGGCGGTAACAGATTTGCGATACTCTAAAAACCCCGGATTGACATGCTCTTTGAAGTATTCAATCACCTCTCGGTTAAGTGCTTTCATCTCCTCATGATCCAGCGTTCGCTTCTCAATGAGATTCAGGGCGTGGGCGCTGCACGCTAAAGCCGATGCGCTCGAAGGTAACCTGTTCAAAATATGCTCCGGAGGCTCGCGTATCACATGATACCGATTTAAGTATTGCAGGGATTGCGCCACTCCGGCTGCAATCGCGAAAATCGGGATAAACACAAATGTGGTTATCATTTGCGCAATATTTAATGCTGTTTGTTAACATTTGCTGTTATTTTGCACGGTCTATATTGGGTATGAATGTGGTGATCGCTGCGCAAATGCACGCTTTTAGGGCAATAAATGCCTGATTTTTGGGCAAGATAATTAACGTTTTCGTATAGTAACAGAGTGAAAGTATTTTAAATCAAGGAATTAGATTTCTGCTTTAATCGCAAATTGCGATCTAAATCAAATTAATCGGTTAAAGATAACCGCAGCGGGGCCGACATAAACTCTGACAAGAAGTTAACAACCATATAACCTGCACAGGACGCGAACATGTCTTCTCATCCGTATGTCACCCAGCAAAATACCCCGCTGGCGGACGATACCACTCTGATGTCCACTACCGATCTGCAAAGCTATATCACTCATGCTAATGACACTTTTGTGCAGGTGAGCGGCTATACCTTGCAGGAGTTACAGGGGCAGCCGCACAATATGGTGCGTCATCCCGATATGCCAAAAGCGGCGTTTGCGGATATGTGGTTCACCCTGAAAAAAGGGGAGCCCTGGAGCGGCATCGTGAAAAATCGCCGCAAAAATGGCGACCATTATTGGGTGCGGGCCAATGCGGTACCGATAGTGCGCGAGGGAAAAATCAGTGGCTATATGTCGATTCGTACCCGGGCGACGGATGAAGAGATTGCGGCGGTGGAGCCACTGTACAAAGCGTTGAACGCCGGACGTACCAGTAAGCGTATTCATAAAGGCCTGGTGGTGCGTAAAGGCTGGCTGGGAAAACTGCCTTCATTGCCGCTTCGCTGGCGGGCGCGTGGAGTGATGACCCTGATGTTTATCTTGTTGGCGGCTATGCTTTGGTTTGTTGCTGCCCCGGTGGTGTCATATTTCCTCTGTGCGTTAGTGGTATTGTTAGTAAGCGCCTGTTTTGAATGGCAGATTGTGCGCCCGATAGAAAATGTCGCCCGTCAGGCACTGAAGGTGGCGACCGGAGAACGTAATAGTGTTGAGCATCTGAATCGCAGCGATGAGCTGGGGCTGACATTACGCGCGGTAGGGCAGCTTGGCCTGATGTGCCGTTGGCTAATTAACGATGTCTCGAGCCAGGTGTCCAGTGTCAGAAACGGCAGCGAGACGCTGGCGAAAGGCACTGATGAACTGAACGAACATACCCAACAGACGGTTGATAATGTTCAGCAAACGGTGGCGACCATGAACCAGATGGCGGCGTCGGTGAAACAGAACTCTGCCACGGCGTCGGCTGCCGATAAACTTTCGATCACCGCCAGTAATGCGGCCGTGCAGGGCGGGGAGGCGATGTCCACGGTGATCAAAACGATGGACGATATTGCTGACAGTACCCAGCGCATTGGCACCATTACTTCGCTGATTAACGATATTGCGTTTCAGACCAATATTCTCGCCCTGAATGCGGCGGTGGAAGCGGCGCGTGCCGGAGAACAAGGCAAAGGTTTTGCAGTGGTGGCAGGGGAAGTGCGTCATTTAGCTAGCCGCAGTGCTAATGCCGCCAACGATATTCGCAAGCTGATTGATGCCAGTGCTGATAAGGTGCAATCCGGTTCGCAGCAGGTACACGCCGCCGGACGGACGATGGAAGATATTGTGGCGCAGGTAAAAAACGTCACCCAGTTGATAGCTCAGATTAGCCATTCAACGCTGGAACAGTCCGATGGGCTTTCCAGCCTGACCCGTGCAGTGGATGAGCTTAACCTGATCACCCAGAAAAACGCCGAGTTAGTGGAAGAGAGTGCGCAGGTGTCGGCGATGGTGAAACACCGCGCCAGCCGACTGGAAGACGCGGTGACGGTGCTGCATTAATCTGTATGCCGGATATAGCCGTTTGTACACAATGCCTGATGCGATGCTGGCGCATCTTATCAGGCCTACGGGGTGTGTAGGGTACGCCGCATCCGGCAATCGGTGATTAATCCAGTTGGGTAATATCAAAAGCGGCGCGGTCGATCACCGCAATGATCTTTTTTATCTGCGCGTCGCTGATATCACTTTGGTTGACGCGTAAATCCAGCACCGCTTTAAAATTATCCAGTGCCCGCTTCATTTGCGGGTTCTGACGGAGTGCAGCACCAACGCAACGCGCTTTGATGCGTTCTTCAATCATCTCCACCTGTTCGCGGTTTTCTTCCAGCCACTGCGCGCCCTGTTCGGTCAGCGCAATCTGCTTCTTACCACCTTCCTCTTCGCGGATGGTAATCAGCGACTGCTCCTGAAGAAAATCCAGCGTCGGGTAGATGACGCCCGGGCTTGGGGTGTAATTCCCCTGGGTTAGATTCTCAATCGCTTTAATCAATTCGTAACCGTGGCTGTCATCGCGCGAGAGAATATCCAGAATCACCAGACGCAATTCGCCGTGACCAAAGAAACGTTGCCGACGACCGCCGCCGCGACCGTGGCGACCACCACAGCATTGACCGTGTTCATGCTGGTGACCGTGTCCACAGTGTTCGTGTTCTGATTTCTCACCTTTGCAGCAGCCTTCATGACGTGGCTGGCCTTCATGTTTACAACACCCTTCGTGATGATGGCTCATATCAGCCTCCTTTTGCTTAATTAGATATATCTAATTTATATCTGATATGAGCGCTTTTGCAAGTGTAAAAATGATTTTTAAACGTGGACTCATCTCACACGTAGGCCGGATAAGGCGTTCACGCCGCATCCGGCGTTGAGTAATGATGCCTGAGAAGAGGCGGTTCGTCTTATCAGACTATAGACATATCAGTTCTACAAATCGCTTGCATTTATCATGATTAACAATCATTATCATTTACGAAAATTATTTAGATATATCTGATTATCATCACGAAGGCGATAACAATGAATAATTCCCCCAGCTACCCACAGCGCGTTCGCAATGATCTGCGCTTCCGTGAACTGACTGTGTTACGCGTTGAGCGTATCAGTGCCGGTTTTCAGCGCATTGTCCTCGGCGGCGAGGCGCTGGACGGTTTTACATCGCGCGGCTTTGACGATCACAGCAAACTCTTCTTTCCTCAATCTGACGTTCACTTTGTGCCGCCAACGGTAACGGAAGAGGGGATCGTCTGGCCGGAAGGACCACGCCCACCGTCGCGTGACTATACGCCACTGTATGACGAACAACGTCATGAACTGGCGATCGATTTCTTTATTCACGACGGCGGAGTCGCCAGCAGCTGGGCGATGCAGGCGCAACCGGGCGATAAACTCACAGTGGCAGGGCCGCGCGGTTCGCTGGTGGTGCCGGAAGATTACGCGTATCAGGTGTATGTTTGCGATGAGTCCGGAATGCCGGCACTGCGCCGCCGCCTGGAAACGTTGAGTAAACTTGCCGTTAAACCGCAAGTTACCGCGCTGGTCAGCGTACAGGATAACGCCTGTCAGGATTATCTCGCGCACCTTGATGGTTTTAATATCGAATGGTTGGCGCATGATGAGCAGGCGGTAGACGCACGCCTGGCGCAGCTGCAAATCCCTGCCGATGATTACTTCATCTGGATAACCGGCGAAGGCAAAGTCGTTAAGAATTTAAGCAGCCGCTTTGAAGCGGAACAGTATGACCCACAGCGGGTACGCGCAGCGGCTTACTGGCACGAAAAGTAACTGATATATAAAAAGAAAAAGGCTGACGATTTCTCGTCAGCCTTTGCTATGTCTGGTGGCCCCTGCTGGACTTGAACCAGCGACCAAGCGATTATGAGTCGCCTGCTCTAACCACTGAGCTAAGGGGCCATGGTAGCGGATTATAAAGTAACTCCGTGTCGCAATCCAGCCATTACCGCTCGCCTGCTGTTTTTATAAACAATGTATTTTCAATCCGTTATACTTTTCCTGGTGATGTTAGAAAGGAGTAAATATGGTTGAGGATATTTTGGCTCCAGGGTTACGGGTTGTGTTTTGCGGTATCAACCCTGGTCTTTCATCCGCCGGAACTGGTTTTCCCTTTGCTCATCCGGCAAATCGCTTCTGGAAGGTGATATATCAGGCTGGGTTTACCGACCGTCAGTTGAAGCCGCAGGAGGCACAGCATCTGCTGGATTATCGTTGTGGTGTCACCAAACTGGTAGACCGTCCAACAGTGCAAGCCAATGAAGTTTCAAAGCAGGAGCTGCACGCAGGCGGGCGTAAGCTGATTGAAAAAATTGAAGATTACCAACCACAAGCGTTGGCAATTCTGGGCAAACAGGCGTTTGAGCAAGGGTTCAGCCAACGCGGTGCACAGTGGGGGAAGCAAACGCTCACTATTGGTTCGACGCAGATTTGGGTACTGCCAAATCCCAGCGGTTTAAGTCGCGTTTCACTGGAGAAACTGGTTGAGGCGTATCGGGAACTGGACCAGGCGTTGGTAGTGCGTGGGCGATAAAAAACGCCACCGAAAAGGTGGCGTTTGTGCAAAGGGAAAAGTGCCGGATGTGGCGTAACGCTTGATCCGGCCTACCGATTAATCGTCCAGGAAGCTACGCAGCACTTCAGAACGGCTCGGGTGACGCAGTTTACGCAGCGCCTTCGCTTCGATCTGACGGATACGTTCACGGGTAACGTCGAACTGTTTACCCACTTCTTCCAGCGTGTGGTCGGTGTTCATATCGATACCGAAGCGCATACGCAGAACTTTCGCTTCACGCGCGGTCAGGCCAGCCAGCACGTCGTGCGTTGCCGCACGCAGGCTTTCAGTGGTCGCAGAATCCAGCGGCAGCTCGAGGGTGGTATCCTCGATGAAATCCCCCAGATGCGAATCTTCATCATCACCGATCGGCGTTTCCATGGAGATTGGCTCTTTGGCGATCTTCAGCACTTTGCGGATCTTGTCTTCTGGCATCAGCATACGTTCAGCCAGTTCTTCCGGCGTCGGCTCGCGGCCCATCTCTTGCAGCATCTGGCGAGAAATACGGTTGAGCTTGTTGATAGTCTCAATCATATGCACCGGAATACGGATGGTGCGCGCCTGATCCGCGATAGAACGAGTAATCGCCTGACGGATCCACCAGGTTGCGTAGGTAGAGAATTTGTAACCACGACGGTATTCGAACTTATCAACCGCTTTCATCAGGCCGATGTTACCTTCCTGAATCAGGTCAAGGAACTGCAAGCCACGGTTGGTGTATTTCTTGGCGATAGAAATAACCAGACGTAAGTTCGCTTCAACCATCTCTTTCTTCGCACGGCGGGCTTTCGCTTCACCGATGGACATACGACGGTTGATATCTTTAACCTGCTCGATGGTCAGGCCGGTTTCTTCTTCAATCTGCTGCAGTTTCTGCAGGGCGCGATGCACTTCTTCAGAGACATCGTGCAGTTTTTCCGACCACGGCTTGTTCATTGCAATTGCCGCGTTGAACCAGGTATCGCTGGTTTCGTTGCCGGTAAACAGGGTAATGAAGTTTTTCTTCGGCATTTTGCACTGCTCAACGCAGAGCTTCATGATCAGACGTTCTTGCGTACGAACGCGGTCCATCATGACGCGCATGCTGTTGACCAGGTAGTCAAACTGCTTCGGCACCAGGCGGAACTGTTTGAATACTTCAGACAGTTTCAGGATCTCTTCCTGAGCGGCTGCGTGGCTGCGACCTTTCGCTTTGATGGTGTCACGTGTTACAACGTACTGAGCGCGCAGTTCCGCAAATTTTTCGCGAGCCAGTTCCGGGTCGATGCTGTTGTCATCATCGGCGCTATCGTCATCGCCATCTTCTTCGTCTTCATCTTCGTCATCGTCCAGATCTTCCTGGGAAAGCTCAGAACCGACGTGAGTGGCGGTAGGTGCCAGATCTTCTTCTGCGTTCGGGTCAACAAAGCCGGTGATCAGATCGGACAGACGCGCTTCTTCTGCTTCAACACGATCGTACTGTTCCAGCAGATAGGTGATCGCTTCCGGATATTCAGCAACGGAGCATTGAACCTGGTTGATCCCGTCTTCAATACGCTTAGCGATGTCAATTTCGCCTTCGCGGGTCAACAGTTCAACGGTGCCCATTTCACGCATGTACATGCGTACCGGGTCAGTCGTGCGCCCGATTTCAGATTCCACGCTGGAAAGCACCTGCGCGGCGGCTTCGGCAGCATCTTCGTCCGCGGTGTTTTCAGCCAGCATCAGATCATCGGCATCCGGTGCTTCTTCCATCACCTGAATGCCCATGTCGTTGATCATTTGGATGATGTCTTCGATCTGATCTGAATCGACGATATCTTCCGGCAGATGGTCATTGACCTCGGCATAGGTCAGATAGCCTTGCTCCTTACCACGGGTGACAAGAAGTTTCAGCTGTGACTGCGGGTTTTGCTCCATAAGACGGTATCCACACTTATTTCATGAGGTTGGTGTTGGGCGATTGACCCGCTGTCCTTCAGCCGTTAACGCTGAAATCCAACGGTTATTTACCGCCAACGATAATTACGAGGGCGTACTTATATATTTGCCGCTGCCTCTCAGTGCGGCTGTCGGGGGCTTCCCGATCGCTCTTCGGCACTTAAGCCGTTAAATTACTTTTTCGCCAGCTCCTGGTTTAATGTCCAGAGCTCCAGGCGTTCTTCGTTGCTTAAACCATGCGTGCGCTCACGAGCGATTAACTCTTCCTGGCGCAGTTCAAGCAGCGAATCAAACATATGGTTGAGTGAGTCGGTGAAGGTTTGCTCAGCAATATTCCTATCTGCTATATCGTCCCACATCGACAGTTTTTCAAGGGTGGCAGCATTATTTGTACCACGATAGTGCTCTAAAAGTTGCCCGGTGGTCAGACCCGGCTGAGAGAGACAAGTGTTGACCAGTTCTCTGAATAAGCCAAGTCCAGGGAGCTTATTTTCATCCAGATTCTCAAGCGGCGGGACCAATGTCGCTAATTCTGGATTTTGCACCAGCAACCCTATAAGTATACGCATGGTCGTGCGTTTTAGCTGTGGAACAGGGCGAGAAACGCTGCTCTCCGCCGCTTTTGGCATTAATCGTTCAAGCTGGCTGTCATCAAGTATGCCTAATTTGTTGCCTAATTCCTGACGAAGATATATTCGCAGCGTTTCGCCCGGCACCTGCGATATCAATGGCAGTGCCAGCGTACTCAAACGTGCGCGCCCGTCAGGGGTACTCAGATCAACTTGCGGCATCAGACTGTTAAACAGAAAAGCGGAGAGCGGCATCGCCTGCTCCATCCGCGCTTCAAACGCTTCTTTACCTTCTTTGCGCACCAGCGTGTCAGGGTCTTCGCCATCAGGCAAAAACATAAAACGTAGCTGCCGTCCGTCTGTCATGTAAGGCAACGCCGTTTCCAACGCTCGCCAGGCAGCATCGCGACCGGCACGGTCGCCGTCATAACAGCAAATGACATTGTTGGTCGCGCGGAACAACAACTGAATGTGATCGGCAGTGGTTGACGTGCCTAACGACGCGACAGCGTAATTAATGCCGTATTGCGCCAGCGCCACCACGTCCATATAGCCTTCGACCACAAGCAGACGATTGGGTTCAGCGTTATCCTGCTGCGCCTCATAAAGACCGTATAGCTGGCGGCCTTTATGGAAAATATCGGTTTCCGGCGAGTTCAGGTATTTGGGGGTATCGTTGCTCAACACGCGCCCGCCAAAACCAATCACCCGACCGCGTTTATCGCGAATGGGGAACATCACCCGCTCGCGGAAACGATCGTAACTGCGACCCTGATCGTTGGTGACCAACATGCCCGCATCAATCAATGACTGACGATTTTCTGGATTGCCGCCAAACCGTTTCAGGACGTTGTCCCAGCCGGGGGGCGCAAAACCAATCGCAAAGCGGGCGATAACCTCGTGGCTTAATCCGCGTTTTTCCAGATACTGGCGCGCAGACGTGGCAACAGGTTGCTGTAAAGATTGTTGGTAAAACGTATTCAGACCGTCCATCAACTGATAAAGCGTTTGCCGTTGATGGCGCTCGATCTGACTGGGGCCGCTGCCTGCTTCAAATGGCACTTCAAGATTGTGCATTGCCGCCAGCTCTTCGACCGTTTCGACGAACTCGAGCTTGTCGTAGTTCATCAGGAAGTCGATCGCATTGCCGTGCGCGCCACATCCAAAGCAGTGGTAAAACTGTTTTTCACCGTTAACGGTGAATGACGGGGTTTTCTCGTTGTGGAATGGACAACACGCGTGGAAATTCTTGCCCTGCTTTTTCAGCTTTACACGGGCATCGATCAGATCGACGATGTCAGTGCGTGCCAGCAGATCATTAATGAATACGCGTGGGATTCGTCCAGCCATAGGCCCCGATTTTTAGCAATTCATAAACGAAAATAAGCCGCGCATTCCTTTCGGAAGCACGGCCTTACAACTACAACTCGGTCTGATCGGAGAGCAACGCTCTCGGGGAATTAGTACAGACGAGTGCGGCGTGCGTTTTCGCGAGCCAGTTTCTTCGCGTGACGTTTCACTGCAGAAGCTTTAGCGCGCTTACGTTCGGTAGTCGGTTTTTCATAGAACTCACGACGACGAACTTCCGCCAGAACACCTGCTTTTTCGCAGGAACGCTTGAAGCGACGCAGAGCTACGTCGAACGGCTCGTTTTCACGTACTTTAATTACCGGCATGTGCCTCTCACCTTTGATTAATTCGGTTTGCCGCTGGCATCAACGCCAGCTTATTTCAAAATGGTGCGGAATTTTACTGCAATTGCTGCTGCTTTGTAAAGCACCGCGGCCTTTTTTGAAAGGGACTTTTATAAGGGTGAGGAGTATACACGAGGCTTTCTCCAGGGGCGAACAAAGTTTTACATCAACCCGCATTGGTCCTACACTGCGCGGTAATAAAGCGAGGTAAAACAAGTCATGCGTGTACTGGGTATTGAAACTTCCTGCGATGAAACCGGCATCGCCATTTACGACGATGAAAAAGGTTTGTTAGCCAACCAATTGTATAGTCAGGTGAAATTGCACGCTGACTACGGCGGCGTCGTGCCTGAACTGGCCTCCCGCGATCACGTGCGTAAAACCGTACCG
Organism: Escherichia sp. MOD1-EC5189; assembly: GCF_002966045.1. Classification (NCBI taxonomy): domain Bacteria; kingdom Pseudomonadati; phylum Pseudomonadota; class Gammaproteobacteria; order Enterobacterales; family Enterobacteriaceae; genus Escherichia; species Escherichia sp. MOD1-EC5189. The sequence continues at coordinate 98,135 of NZ_PTRX01000006.1, forward strand.
TTGATCCAGGAGGCGCTGAAAGAGTCCGGTTTAACGGCAAAAGACATTGACGCCGTGGCCTATACTGCAGGCCCTGGATTAGTCGGTGCGCTGTTGGTTGGCGCAACGGTCGGGCGTTCGCTGGCGTTTGCCTGGGGCGTTCCGGCGATCCCTGTACACCATATGGAAGGGCATCTGTTAGCGCCGATGCTGGAAGATAACCCACCGGAATTTCCGTTTGTCGCGCTGCTGGTTTCCGGCGGCCATACGCAGTTAATCAGCGTCACAGGCATTGGTCAGTACGAGCTGCTCGGCGAGTCTATCGATGATGCCGCCGGTGAAGCCTTTGATAAAACCGCGAAACTGTTAGGGCTCGATTATCCTGGTGGTCCATTACTGTCGAAAATGGCGGCTCAGGGTACTGCCGGGCGCTTTGTCTTCCCGCGTCCGATGACCGACCGTCCGGGGCTGGATTTCAGCTTTTCTGGTCTGAAAACCTTCGCGGCAAATACCATTCGTGATAACGGCACCGACGACCAGACGCGTGCTGATATCGCCCGCGCCTTTGAAGATGCGGTGGTCGATACGTTGATGATTAAGTGTAAGCGAGCGCTGGATCAGACAGGCTTTAAGCGACTGGTAATGGCAGGCGGCGTGAGTGCTAACCGCACGTTACGGGCGAAGCTGGCTGAAATGATGAAAAAACGCCGTGGCGAAGTGTTCTACGCGCGTCCGGAATTTTGTACTGATAACGGCGCGATGATCGCCTATGCCGGAATGGTGCGGTTTAAAGCAGGCGCGACGGCGGATCTCGGCGTTAGCGTGCGTCCGCGCTGGCCGCTGGCAGAGTTACCGGCCGCGTAAAACTATTAGGTGCCGGAGAGTCACTTCCGGCACCGTCCTCACTTAAAGCAACACCACGGGCATCCACAGTAAGCCGGTAATCACCAGCAACACGAGGAATATCAGCCCAAAAATTGCCCCCAGTCGCCAGTAATCCACCGTTGGCAGATAACCACTACCGTAGTAAATTGGACTGGGTCCGGTGGCGTATGGCGTAAGAATGCTCCCCAGACCAATTGCCGCGCCAACCATCAGGCAGAACACGGGAAGCGGGATTTCCGGCATCGCCAGCGCGGCGGCAATCATCATCGGCGCGAGAGCGGAGGTATACGCCGTGGCGCTGGCAAAGAAGTAGCGTAGCAGATAAAAGACCACAATCAACGCCACCATCACCATCGTTGGCGAATAACCGCTTAAGCTGCCTGCTAACAGTTTGCCAAACCAGCTAATAAAACCGGTGTTGTTGAGTCCGGTAGCGAGGGTGATAAGCGAGGCCAGCCAGAAGAAAACGTTCCACGCCGCTTTATTACTGACAATATCGTCCCAGCAGATAATGCGCAGAAGCAGCATCAGTGCCACCACGCTGTAACCGACCATCGCGGCATCGATATAATCACCGCCGAAAATCCACAGCACCAGTGCGCCTACCATCAGCCCCAGCATCCGTTTTTCACGCGAACAGAGCGGGCCCATTGCGTGCAGTTCCGTCTCTGCCCAGCGCGGCACCTGATCACCAGACTTCAGTACCGGCGGGTACAGCACGTAAGCCAGCCAGGGAACCAGCAGAACCAGTAAAATGCTGAGCGGCAACATGCCGAGAAACCAGTCGCCCCAACTCAGCGTGGCGTGAGATGCGCTTTTCATCAGGCCAATTAACAGCAAGTTTGGTGCCATCGCCGTCAGGAAAATGGCGCTGGTCACGCAGTCGGCAACAATCCCCATCCACATGATGTACGAGCCAATGCTGCGCGAACTGCTGTCGTTTGGTTGTGATTGATAGAGCGGTGGCAGGTTACGGATGATGGGATAGATAATCCCCGCACCGCGCGCCGAGTTGGACGGTGTTACAGGTGCCAGGATCAGCTCGGAGAACATCACCGCATAGCCGAGAAACAGCGTACGATGCCCCATCTTTTTCACCAGAATCAGCGCGATACGTCGCCCCAGCCCGGTTTTTTCATAGCCTGTGCCAAACATAAAGGCGGCGAAAATCAGCCAGATAACCGAATTAGAAAAACCAGAAACCGCCCAGGAGAGGGATTTGGCGGTGAACTTAAAACCTGGCTGGGCGAGCTGCTCCGGGCTAAACAGCAGCCACGGCGAGAGAATGGCGATAATGGAGATACCCACCATCGCCACCACGGCACCCGGCACGGGTTCGAGGATCAGTCCAACGATCACGCCAGTAAAAACGGCAAAGTAGAGCCAGGTATGACTCTCCAGCCCTGCGGGAACCGGAATTAGAGCAATAATGGCGATGACCGCCAGCGGCGCAAGGTATCGCCACCATTCAGTGGAAGGTTTCATCGTGTTATGCCTGCGAAAAAGGAGAGGGGGTGAGCCTCTCCGGGAGGGTTATTTGATGTAGTGGACGTGCTCGCAAATCTCTTCCACGATGGGATCGCGGCGTTCGGCGAACAGCTTTTTGTTTTCGGCTATCAGGTTGTTGCCGTGGGTATCAATAGAGACAATCAGCGGACCGAACTCTTTGACCCGGCAGACCCACAGCGACTCCGGCATCCCGAGTTCTGTCCAGTGCACCTCTTCAATCTCTTCCACCTGGGTTGCCGCCAGTACTGCGCAGCCTGCCGGGAAAATCACATGCAGCGCCTTGAATTTCTGGCAGCCTTCTTCGGTCAGCGGCCCCATTCCGCCTTTGCCGACCACCAGTTTCACGCCGGTCTGTTCGATAAATTCACGTTCAAAACTTTCCATACGCATACTGGTTGTCGGGCCGACGGATACCATCTCCCATTTGTCGCCGTTTTTGCGCACGATGGGGCCAGCGTGGAAAATCGCTTTGCCGTTGAGATCGTAAGGGATCGGACGTTTGAGTTCGATCAAGCGACGGTGACAAACGTCACGGCAGGTTACCAGCGTACCGGTCAGGTAGATCACATCGCCGACGCGAATATCTTGCAGATCTTCAGCTTTGATCGGGGTTGTCAGGATCTTTTTCATAACGCGCTCCGGGTGTGAGACAGATTTTCAAAGGTGAGATCGGCATGAACCAGCAGTGTGCCGCGACGATGCGCCCAGCAGCCGGTAGAAACAGCAACGCCGATGGTTGACGGATGGCGGGCGGCAGATTCGATATGTACGCCCATCACTGAACTGTTGCCAGTCAGCCCCTGTGGACCAATCCCCAGACGGTTGAGTCCTTCTTCCAGGCGTAGTTCCAGCTCTGCCGCTTTTGGATTGGGATGGCGGCTGCCAATTGGGCGCAAAATGGCTTTACGTGAGAGCACAGCGGCGGTTTCCACCGAGGTGGCGATGCCCACGCCTACCAGTACCGGTGGACAGGCGTTTACGGCGAGGGTGGAGATATTTTCGAAGACGAATTTCACTACGCCTTCGTAGCCTTCCGACGGCATTAACACTTTCGAACGACCAGGCAACGTGCAGCCGCCGCCTGCCATGTAAACTTCGATTTCCGCATCGTCACCGTCGGGGACGATATCCCAGGTGACCCACGGTACGCCGCTGCCGGTATTTTTGCCGGTGTTCACTTCGTCAAAAATTTCTACCGCATTGTGACGCAGTGGCGCTTTGACGGTTGCCTCTTCCACGGCTTGCTTAAGAATGCTTTGCAGCTCGCCAAGCAGTGGGAAACGGGAACCGACCTTAACAAAAAACATGATTTCGCCGGTGTCCTGACAGGCAGGACGATTCAGGTCGATTGCTTTTTGCATGTTGTCGAACATCGTGTGGTAGATGATTTTCCCCATCGACGACGTTTCGGCATCCTTTAGCTGTTTTAGTTTGTCCACCACGTCATCGGGCATTCGGGTAGAAATCATGGCGGTAAAGTTAGCGACAATCTCCGTCAACTTATTCACTGCCTGTTGCTTATTACTTTCGCTCATCATGGCAACTCCAGTTTATGTATTTGTCTGGAAAAATTCACCGCCACAAACTACCACTAAAAATGTGGTTTTATATTTTTTGCCGCCGTGAATATGTAATTCACAGTTCGTGAATCAACGCGAAAATAAGAATGAATATTGCGCCAGAGCAGGGAATGGCAATGTTTTGCGAAATACACTGCGCTTATCACAACTGCGGATAATTAACGATGCTGAATAGCTGGCCTTTAGCCAAAGATTTGCAGGTACTGGTAGAAATCGTCCACAGCGGGAGTTTTAGTGCTGCAGCGGCGACGCTTGGGCAAACGCCTGCATTTGTCACCAAGCGGATCCAAATCCTTGAAAATACGCTGGCAACAACGCTGCTGAACCGCTCCGCCCGCGGCGTGGCGCTGACTGAAAGTGGCCAACGTTGTTACGAGCATGCGCTGGAAATCCTCACCCAATATCAGCGACTGGTCGATGACGTCACGCAAATCAAAACGCGCCCGGAGGGAATGATTCGTATTGGCTGTAGTTTTGGTTTTGGGCGCAGCCATATTGCGCCAGCTATTACCGAACTGATGCGCAATTATCCTGAGTTACAGGTGCATTTTGAATTGTTCGATCGGCAAATTGATTTAGTGCAGGATAATATTGATCTGGATATTCGTATTAATGACGAAATTCCTGATTATTATATTGCGCATCTTTTGACAAAAAATAAACGAATATTATGTGCAGCGCCTGAGTATCTGCAAAAATATCCGCAGCCACAATCCTTGCAGGAATTAAGTCGTCATGACTGTCTGGTGACCAAAGAGCGCGATATGACCCACGGAATATGGGAGTTGGGGAACGGTCAGGAGAAAAAATCGGTGAAGGTAAGCGGGCACCTTTCCTCCAATAGCGGCGAGATTGTGCTGCAATGGGCGCTGGAAGGAAAAGGAATTATGCTGCGTTCTGAGTGGGATGTTTTACCGTTTCTGGAGAGTGGCAAACTGGTGCGAGTATTGCCGGAGTATGCACAAAGCGCCAATATCTGGGCTGTTTACCGGGAGCCGCTCTATCGCAGCATGAAATTACGTGTCTGCGTGGAATTTCTGGCGGCATGGTGCCAGCAGCGGCTAGGCAAGCCCGACGAAGGCTATCAGGTTATGTAGACTCGCGAAAAATCACTCAGGATCCTTTTCGCGCTTTCTTTTGAATTTCGTCCAGATTTTTGTCTCCTGACGACGCCACAGACGCTGGATGTTGTCATGATGGCGCAGCAGGATCAGGCATGAGAGCATCGAAACCGGGAAGGTGAATTGTGGCTTAAACCACCAGACGTAAAATGGAGCAATCAGTGCGCTGACAATCGCTCCCAGCGACGAGTATCCGCTCAATAGCACGGTCAGTAACCAGGTTCCCGCCATTACTCCGGTGAGATCCCAGCCAATTGGTGCGATGGCACCAAAAGCGGTAGCAACGCCTTTTCCTCCTTTAAAACCGAAGAAAACGGGCCAGATGTGTCCAAGGCAGGCGGCGATGGCAATTAAGCCTAGCCAGAAGGGGCTGACACCTAATTCATACGCGCCCCAGACGGGCAACATTCCTTTCAGAACGTCGAAAATCAGTACTGCTACGGCTGCTCCCTTGCCACCGATACGTAACACATTGGTTGCGCCAGGATTACCGGAGCCGCTGGTTCGCGGATCGGGCAGCCCACACAAGCGGCAAACCAGAATGGCACTGGAAATGGAGCCGCAGAGGTACGCGATGAGGATCATTCCAGGCGCGATTGCACTCATAAGCTGTTCCGTTTTGAAAATTCGTGTTCAACGATGAATCTGTGGATAATACGCACATTTCGCCGGAAGTGGTATCCGGTTAGCCAAAAAGCAGGCAGGACGTGATGGATATTGTATTTATAGAGCAACTTTCGGTAATCACCACTATTGGTGTTTACGACTGGGAACAGACCATCGAACAGAAGTTAGTGTTCGATATCGAAATGGCGTGGGATAACCGTAAAGCGGCGAAAAGTGATGATGTGGCGGATTGCCTCAGTTACGCTGACATTGCAGAAACGGTAGTCAGCCACGTCGAGGGTGCGCGTTTTGCGCTGGTGGAACGTGTGGCGGAAGAGGTGGCGGAGCTGCTGTTAGCACGCTTCAACTCGCCGTGGGTGCGTATCAAACTCAGCAAGCCAGGCGCAGTGGCGCGGGCGGCGAATGTTGGCGTCATCATTGAGCGTGGCAATAATCTGAAAGAAAATAATTAATTTTACAGCTGTTAAACCAAACGGTTATAACCTGGTCATACTGCAGTAGTTTGGACAAGCGTTACATTTTTATAATTTAGGGGTTTATTGATGAGCGATATGCACTCGCTGCTGATAGCGGCAATATTGGGTGTGGTCGAAGGATTGACAGAATTTCTGCCGGTATCCAGCACGGGCCATATGATTATTGTCGGTCACTTGTTGGGATTTGAGGGCGACACGGCGAAAACCTTTGAAGTCGTGATCCAGTTAGGATCAATTCTGGCGGTAGTAGTGATGTTCTGGCGGCGTCTGTTTGGCCTGATTGGCATTCACTTTGGTCGTCCGCTGCAACACGAAGGAGAAAGCAAAGGCCGTTTAACGCTGATCCACATTCTGCTTGGCATGATCCCAGCGGTAGTACTGGGATTGTTGTTCCATGACACGATTAAATCATTGTTTAATCCAATAAATGTGATGTATGCGCTAGTGGTTGGTGGTTTGTTGCTGATTGCTGCCGAATGTCTGAAGCCGAAAGAGCCGCGTGCGCCGGGTCTCGATGATATGACCTATCGCCAGGCGTTTATGATTGGCTGCTTCCAGTGTCTGGCGCTGTGGCCGGGTTTTTCACGCTCCGGGGCGACCATATCTGGCGGGATGCTGATGGGCGTGAGCCGTTACGCGGCTTCCGAGTTCTCGTTCCTGCTGGCGGTGCCGATGATGATGGGCGCAACGGCGCTCGATCTCTACAAAAGCTGGGGCTTCCTGACAACCGGCGATATCCCGATGTTTGCCGTTGGGTTTATCACCGCTTTTGTGGTGGCGCTGATAGCGATTAAAACCTTCCTGCAATTGATTAAGCGCATTTCGTTTATCCCTTTCGCCATTTATCGCTTTATTGTGGCTGCTGCGGTGTATGTCGTGTTCTTTTGATTGAGGAATAGTGTCGGATATGACGCTTGTGCGTCTTATCCGACCTGGCCGGTGTTTGCAATAAATTGAAATTCAAGTGCTTAATCAGGCTTTGGACAACGTTGTTCCTTCCAGCTGGCTACCGCCGCAATCCGCCGTCGGGTCAGCTCCTCGCGAATCTCCACACCTTTAAATCCCGCTTCAACGACGGCTTTTGTCGGCACTGACTGTGCCACTTCCCAGGCTTCGCGCAACCAGCGGCCTTGCGGGTAGTCCGCTGATTCAAAACCGGTTCTGCCGCGCACATCAGCCTCGCTGGTCAGCGCCAGTTGCTCGACACGCTGCGGTTTACGCCAGGCGTCGATGGAATCAAATAGTTTGACGATGGTTTTTGGGTTCAGCATTGGGAAGGTGTGGATGAGATCGTGAAACTCAGCCACCAGTCTGGCTAAATCGCGAATTTCATTTGGCACGCGCAGACGCTGGCATAGTTGTTCCACTAACTTCACACCCGCCGGGCCATGACCATGATGACGCGGCCAAAGTTCTGGCGGCGTCAGTCCTTTACCGAGATCGTGGCATAGCGTTGCGAAACGGACATCGACCTGCGGACTTAGCATCGCCGCCATTGAGAGCGTCATTAAGGTGTGAATACCGGTGTCGATTTCCGGATGCCACTTGGCGGGGGCCGGAACGCCAAACAGGGCGTCAATTTCCGGGAATAAAACGCGCAGTGCGCCGCAATCGCGCAGTACCTGGAAGAACACCTGGGGATTGCGGGTAGTGAGGGCGCTTTCCGTCTCTTTCCACACCCGTTCAGGCGTCAGGTGTTCCAGTTCACCCGCGTGGGTCATCTCGCGCATCAGCGCCAGAGTTTCATCGGCAATACGAAAACCGAGGTGGGCATAACGCGCAGCAAAACGCGCCACGCGCAGTACGCGTAACGGATCTTCGCCAAAAGCGGGGGAAACATGGCGCAACAGACGATTTTGCAGATCGCCCAGACCGTTGTACGGGTCGATAATCTCGCCGTTATCGTCCTGGGCCAGCGCATTAATGGTCAGATCGCGCCGCTTAAGATCATCTTCCAGCGTGACATCCGGTGCGGCATAGCAGGTAAAACCGGTGTAACCGGAACCGGATTTCCGTTCGGTACGTGCCAGCGCATACTCTTCATGCGTTTGCGGATGCAGAAAAACAGGAAAATCGCGGCCTACCTGCTGGTAGCCCGCGTCGAGCATCTCCTGTGGCGTACTACCGACTACCACCCAATCTCTGTCTTTGACCGGTAGCCCTAACAATGCATCCCGAACAGCACCACCGACCAGATAAATCTTCACGCCATCATCCCTTCGTCAAATACACAATTCCTAATAATAAGACAGTGCAACGAAGAAGGCGATTTAGTTCATCCAGCGATCTTTACGTTTGCGCGTTGGGATCAGGTGCGGCAGTACCAGACCGAGCAGCAAGCCAAGCCCCAGCACGCCGCCACCATACATAAACCACTGCATGATGATGGTGCGCTGTTTGTCATCCAGCTGCACGCTGGCGGCATCGACCTTTTTCTGCGCGACAATCAGCTCGTTTTTCAGTTTCTGATTTTCTTCTTTTAACCCGTTGATCACGCTGTCGCTCTGCGCCACTTTTTGCTGCATTTCTGCGGTGCGCTGATTCCAGGTGTTATCGATATTGGTGAGCTTATCGGTCAGGGTTTTGACCTGATTTTCCAGATCTGGCACACGGGAGCGCAGGCTTGGCTCTGTACTAAGTTGTTTCAACGGGATCCAGGCAGTTCGGCCAGAGCTGTCTTTTACCTGGGCATAATTGGTGTTGGCGTCAGTTTGTAATAAGGTCACTTCCTCGCCGGCGTTAACCGTGCCCACGAGGCGATAATGATCTCCCGGACCGCTACGGACCCAGGTATTCAGTTCGTCAGAAACATAGCGCGTTTCTTCAGCGTGTGAGACGGCAGTGGCGCTAAGTGCGAGTAAAGTTAATCCGATCAGGCGTAATTTTGGCATCAGGCTGTCGTTATTGTCATGGAAAGTGGAACGATAGTAGTGGCATCAGTGTCGCTACGCAAAGCATTCGACATCAATCGGAATCCTCTGTGTCAGGTCTTGCCACTGCTTCAAACTTTTACGCCCGTCAAATTGCCCGTTGCATGGCAATTTGGCGCAAAATACTATCTACTGACAAAAAAGATCGCATTAAGTTCGCCGTTCATCGTCACTTATGTGACATAACCGATAAGTAAAGGCCTTGACATCCTCCCCCACCTTCGCGCAAAGCGACTCAGGAGGGGGATTCCCTTGTCAGGGTAGCAATACGTTGCCGCATTGCCCGGTTCCTCGCTCGACGGTTTACGCCGCCTTACGGGCGCGTCCTTTACGGACTGACGGCAATATTTGTCCTGCCGCCATGACTTCAAAACCTGCTGTTAATATATTGCGAGCGCCGTTTACATCGGCGTTTGCCGTATAGCCGCACGCGGTACAGATAAAGCTCGCCTGCGTCCTGCGGTTATTTTTCGATGTATGCCCACAACATGCGCATTTCTGACTGGTGTACGCCGGATTAATCGCCAGCACATCACCGCCGCGCCATGCCTGCTTATATTCGAGCTGGCGGCGCATTTCTGCCCAGCCCTGATCCAGTATCGCCCGGTTAAGACCTGATTTTGCCGCGACGTTGCGCCCCGGCTGGTCTACCGTACCCGCTGCTGATTTTGACATGTTCGCAACCTTTAAATCCTCAATGACTATCATCGCGTGGTTTTTGCTGATCGTCGTCGTGGTTTTATGAAGGTAATCGCGGCGGATGTTTGCGATATGAGAGTGGAAACGGGAAATCTTCGCTTTCTGCTTTTTCCAGTTGGCGGAGAATTTAACCATCCGGGCCAGACGGCGCTGTAAGCGAGCCAGCTTATCCTGATTTTTTTTAAAGCTGTTTACCGGTTCAAAGACAGTGCCGTCTGAAAGTGTTGCCAGCTTCGTTATACCTGCATCCAGGCCTATTGCGCTGGTCGATGCGTGAATCGGATCGGTAACAGCTAATTCGACCTGAAAAGACACATACCAGTGTCCGGCATGCTGGCTGATGGTGCAATTTTTAATGACGCCTTCAATCTTCCGGGACTGACGAAATTTAACCCAGCCCAGTCCTGACGGGAGTTTCACACGGCCATAATCCAGCCCACAATATTTGCTGAAATTGACGAACCGGATAGAGTCGCAGCCTTTGGTTTTCTTTTTGAAAACGGGCTTTTCAGCCGTCAGGGATTTATCAAAACAGCGATCCCATGCGCTCCGCAGGTCTTTCAGTTTCTGCTGGAGGTTGTCAGTGTAACCCTCAGCAAGAAAGGCCAGCTCAGGGAGTTTTTTCCAGCCCGTAAGTCGTTTATTCAGGTCGAAAGCTGACGGAATTTTTCCGCCCGCGTCATGAATGCTCAGTGTTTCATTCAGTGCATAGTTCCAGACAAAGCGAGCGCAACCGCACAACTGACGCAACCTTTGCGCCTGCTGGTCAGTGGGGTAGAGCCTGTATTTATATGCTTTCTGGATTAACATTTTGCATTCAGTATGTGGTTATTTAGAATGTACAATATATCCACATTTTTTTGGGAGGATCAATACGTGTGCGAAATCAATCGTTCACGCTATTCAGCTTACCTGTTGCATGTTCACGTTGTTTTTATGACAAAATACCGCCGTCCAGTTTTTGGTGAATTGCATCATGCAAACATGCGTCAGTATGTAGCGGAGGTATGCGCGGACTTTGGCGCCGAGTTAAAGGAATGTGACGGCGAGGCAGATCATGTTCACATGCTGATTGAATACCCACCGTTGGTGCAACTCACAAAGCTGGTAAACAGCCTTAAGTCCGTTACCAGTAGGCGGCTGCGGAATGATTTTATTGATTTGCGCGCCGCGTATTCAAAGCCCGTACTCTGGTCACGCTCTTATTTCATCGGTTCATGTGGTGGAGCACCGCTGGAAGTTGTGAAAAAGTATATTCAGAATCAGCGTGGCTGATAAACTGCGGGCTTAACAGCCCAAATTCCCCTCCCGCCTACGTTGGGGGGGGGGTACCCAGTGGAGGAAGGATGGCTCAGGAAATCGAATTAAAGTTTATTGTTAATCACAGTGCCGTTGAGGCGTTGCGTGACCATCTCAATACGCTGGGCGGCGAGCACCATGACCCCGTGCAGTTGCTGAATATTTACTACGAAACGCTGGATAACTGGCTGCGTGGGCACGACATGGGCTTACGTATCCGTGGCGAAAACGGTCGCTATGAGATGACCATGAAAGTCGCAGGAAGAGTGACTGGCGGTTTACACCAGCGCCCGGAATATAACGTGGCGTTGAGCGAACCGACGCTCGACCTGGCGCAGTTACCGACGGAAGTCTGGCCGAACGGCGAATTGCCTGCCGATCTCGCTTCCCGCGTACAACCGCTGTTCAGCACCGATTTTTATCGCGAAAAGTGGCTGGTAGAGGTCGATGGTAGCCAAATTGAAATCGCTCTCGATCAGGGCGAGGTGAAGGCAGGCGAATTTGCTGAGCCTATCTGCGAGCTTGAACTGGAACTGCTTAGCGGCGACACGCGCGCGGTGCTGAAACTGGCGAACCAACTGGTATCGCAAACCGGATTACGTCAGGGCAGCCTGAGCAAAGCCGCGCGTGGCTATCATCTGGCGCAGGGCAATCCCGCGCGTGAAATCAAACCGACCACCATTTTGCATGTTGCGGCAAAAGCTGATGTGGAACAGGGGCTGGAAGCGGCGCTCGAGCTGGCGTTAGCGCAATGGCAGTATCATGAAGAACTGTGGGTACGTGGCAACGATACGGCGAAAGAGCAGGTGCTGGCAGCCATCGGTCTGGTCCGTCATACGCTGATGCTGTTCGGCGGTATTGTGCCGCGTAAAGCGAGCACTCACTTACGTGATTTGCTGACTCAATGCGAAGCGACCATCGCTTCAGCGGTGTCTGCCGTAACGGCGGTCTACTCTACCGAAACGGCGATGGCGAAGCTGGCGTTGACCGAATGGCTGGTAAGCAAAGCCTGGCAGCCGTTTTTAGATGCCAAAGCGCAGGGCAAAATCAGCGATTCTTTCAAACGCTTTGCCGATATCCATCTTTCCCGCCATGCCGCTGAACTGAAAAGCGTTTTCTGCCAGCCGTTAGGCGATCGCTACCATGACCAGTTGCCACGCCTGACGCGTGATATTGACTCAATATTGTTGCTGGCGGGTTACTACGATCCTCTCGTCGCGCAAGCCTGGCTGGAGAACTGGCAGGGACTGCGTCATGCCATTGCGACCGGGCAACGCATTGAAATTGAACATTTCCGTAATGAGGCAAACAATCAGGAACCGTTCTGGTTGCACAGCGGAAAACGTTAATCAGGCAAGGATAAAATCGCTTATGAAGCCGCTCTCTTCACCGTTACAGCAGTACTGGCAGACCGTTGTTGAGCGGCTGCCAGCGCCTTTAGCCGAGGAATCACTTAGCGCACAGGCGAAGTCAGTACTTACCTTCAGTGATTTTGTGCAGGACAGCGTAATTGCGCATCCAGAGTGGCTGACGGAACTGGAAAGCCAGCCGCCGCAGGCCGACGAATGGCAGCATTACGCTGCATGGTTGCAGAAGGCGCTCAGTGATGTAAGCGACGAAGCAGGGTTAATGCGCGAGCTGCGTCTGTTCCGGCGGCGCATTATGGTGCGCATTGCCTGGGCGCAAACGCTGGCACTGGTTACTGAAGAGAGCATATTGCAGCAGCTCAGCCATCTGGCGGAGACATTGATTGTCGCCGCGCGTGACTGGCTGTATGAGGCCTGCTGCCGCGAGTGGGGTACGCCCTGCAATGCGCAGGGTGAAGCGCAACCGCTGCTGATTTTAGGCATGGGTAAACTGGGCGGCGGGGAGCTGAATTTTTCCTCAGATATCGATCTGATTTTTGTCTGGCCGGAACATGGTTGCACGCAGGGCGGACGCAGAGAACTGGATAACGCTCAGTTCTTTACCCGCATGGGTCAGCGGCTGATTAAAGTGCTGGATCAACCAACGCAGGATGGTTTTGTTTATCGCGTGGATATGCGACTGCGTCCGTTTGGCGAAAGTGGCCCGCTGGTGCTGAGCTTTGCGGCACTGGAAGACTATTACCAGGAGCAGGGGCGCGACTGGGAGCGATACGCCATGGTCAAGGCGCGGATTATGGGCGATAGCGACGGCGTCTATGCTAACGAGTTGCGTGCGATGCTGCGCCCGTTTGTTTTCCGCCGTTACATCGATTTCAGCGTGATCCAGTCGCTGCGCAACATGAAAGGAATGATTGCCCGTGAAGTACGTCGTCGTGGTTTGACCGATAACATCAAACTTGGCGCGGGTGGCATTCGCGAAATTGAATTTATCGTCCAGGTATTCCAGCTCATTCGCGGCGGGCGCGAACCGTCGCTGCAATCGCGCTCTTTACTGCCAACGCTCAGCGCCATTGCCGCGCTGCATCTGCTTTCTGAAAACGATGCTGAACAATTGCGAGTGGCGTATCTGTTCCTGCGGCGTCTGGAAAACCTGCTGCAAAGCATTAACGACGAACAAACCCAGACACTTCCTTCTGATGAGCTTAACCGTGCGCGGCTGGCGTGGGCGATGGATTTCGCGGACTGGCCGCAACTAACCGGGGCGCTGACCGGACATATGACCAATGTGCGCCGGGTGTTTAATGAATTGATTGGCGACGACGAAAGCGAAACTCAGGAAGAGTCGCTGTCGGAACAGTGGCGTGAGCTGTGGCAGGATGCGTTGCAGGAAGATGACACCACGCCAGTGCTGGCGCATCTTAGCGAAGATGATCGCAAACAGGTGCTGACGCTGATTGCTGATTTCCGCAAAGAGCTGGATAAGCGCACTATTGGGCCGCGAGGACGTCAGGTGCTCGACCATCTGATGCCGCATCTGCTAAGTGATGTCTGTGCGCGTGAAGACGCTGCTGTCACGCTGTCGCGCATTACGGCTTTGCTGGTGGGGATTGTTACCCGCACTACCTATCTTGAGCTGCTTAGTGAATTCCCCGCGGCGCTTAAGCATTTGATTTCTCTGTGTGCTGCATCGCCGATGATTGCCAGCCAACTGGCGCGTTATCCATTATTGCTGGACGAACTGCTCGATCCAAACACTCTCTACCAGCCGACGGCGACGGATGCCTACCGTGATGAACTGCGCCAGTATTTGCTGCGCGTGCCGGAAGATGACGAAGAGCAACAGCTTGAGGCGCTGCGTCAGTTCAAACAGGCGCAACTTTTACGCATCGCGGCGGCGGATATCGCCGGTACGCTACCGGTAATGAAAGTGAGCGATCACTTAACCTGGCTGGCAGAAGCCATGATAGATGCTGTCGTACAACAGGCATGGGTTCAAATGGTTGCCCGCTACGGTAAGCCAAATCACCTGAACGAACGCGAAGGGCGTGGTTTTGCGGTGGTCGGCTACGGCAAGCTGGGCGGCTGGGAGTTAGGCTACAGTTCCGATCTTGACCTGATCTTCCTCCATGATTGCCCAATGGATGCGATGACTGACGGCGAGCGGGAAATCGACGGGCGACAGTTTTATCTGCGTCTGGCGCAACGCATTATGCATCTGTTCAGTACGCGAACCTCTTCCGGCATTTTGTATGAAGTGGATGCTCGACTGCGTCCGTCCGGGGCGGCGGGAATGCTGGTCACCTCTGCAGAAGCGTTTTCCGATTATCAGAAAAACGAGGCCTGGACGTGGGAACATCAGGCGCTGGTGCGTGCGCGTGTAGTGTACGGCGATCCGCAGCTCACCGCGCACTTTGACGCGGTGCGTCGCGAGATTATGACGCTGCCGCGTGAAGGTAAAACTCTGCAAACGGAAGTGCGGGAAATGCGCGAGAAAATGCGCGCTCATCTCGGCAATAAACATCGCGATCGCTTTGATATCAAAGCCGATGAAGGCGGAATTACCGATATCGAATTTATTACCCAATATCTGGTGTTGCGCTACGCTCATGAAAAACCGAAGTTAACGCGCTGGTCAGACAACGTGCGTATTCTGGAGCTGCTGGCGCAAAACGACATTATGGAAGAGCAGGAAGCGATGGTGCTGACCCGTGCTTACACTACGCTGCGCGATGAACTTCATCATCTGGCATTACAGGAATTGCCGGGCCATGTGTCGGAGGATTGCTTCACCGCAGAGCGTGATCTGGTGCGGGCAAGCTGGCAGAAGTGGCTGGTGGAAGAATGAAGTATGGTATTATCGCGCGCAAATTTTGAATCTCTCAGGAGACAGGAATGAAAGTAACGCTGCCAGAGTTTGAACGTGCAGGAGTGATGGTGGTTGGTGATGTGATGCTGGATCGTTACTGGTACGGTCCCACCAGCCGTATCTCGCCGGAAGCGCCGGTGCCCGTGGTTAAAGTGAATACCATCGAAGAACGTCCGGGCGGCGCGGCTAACGTGGCGATGAATATCGCTTCTCTCGGTGCTAATGCACGCCTGGTCGGGTTGACGGGCATTGACGATGCGGCGCGCGCGCTGAGTAAATCTCTGGCCGACGTCAACGTCAAATGCGACTTCGTTTCTGTACCGACGCATCCGACCATCACCAAATTACGGGTACTTTCCCGCAACCAACAGCTGATCCGTCTGGATTTTGAAGAAGGTTTCGAAGGGGTTGATCCGCAGCCGCTGCACGAGCGGATTAATCAGGCGCTGAGTTCGATTGGCGCGCTGGTGCTCTCTGACTACGCGAAAGGTGCGCTGGCAAGCGTGCAGCAGATGATCCAACTGGCGCGTAAAGCGGGCGTTCCGGTGCTGATTGATCCAAAAGGCACCGATTTTGAGCGCTACCGCGGCGCTACGCTGTTAACGCCGAATCTCTCGGAATTTGAAGCTGTTGTCGGTAAATGTAAGACCGAAGAAGAGATTGTTGAGCGCGGAATGAAACTGATTGCCGATTACGAACTCTCGGCTCTGTTGGTGACCCGTTCCGAACAAGGGATGACCCTGCTGCAACCGGGTAAAGCGCCGCTGCATATGCCAACCCAGGCGCAGGAAGTGTATGACGTTACCGGTGCGGGCGACACGGTGATTGGTGTGCTGGCGGCAACGCTGGCTGCGGGTAATTCGCTGGAAGAAGCCTGCTTCTTTGCCAATGCGGCGGCAGGCGTGGTGGTCGGCAAACTGGGGACATCCACGGTTTCGCCGATCGAGCTGGAAAATGCAGTACGTGGACGTGCAGATACCGGCTTTGGTGTGATGACCGAAGAGGAACTGAAGCTTGCTGTAGCGGCGGCGCGTAAACGCGGTGAAAAAGTGGTGATGACCAACGGCGTCTTCGACATTCTCCACGCCGGGCACGTCTCCTATCTGGCAAATGCCCGCAAACTGGGTGACCGCCTGATTGTCGCTGTGAACAGCGATGCCTCCACCAAACGGCTGAAAGGGGATTCCCGCCCCGTTAACCCTCTCGAACAGCGTATGATTGTGCTGGGGGCACTGGAAGCGGTCGACTGGGTGGTGTCGTTTGAAGAAGACACGCCGCAGCGCTTGATCGCCGGGATCTTGCCAGATCTGCTGGTGAAAGGCGGCGATTATAAACCAGAAGAGATTGCCGGGAGTAAAGAAGTCTGGGCCAACGGCGGCGAAGTGCTGGTGCTCAACTTCGAAGACGGTTGCTCGACCACTAACATTATCAAGAAGATCCAACAGGATAAAAAAGTCTAACCGGAAAGCGGTTCACAGATCTCGCTTCGTACATGGCAGGCCTATTGACGCTGTTGTTTTTTCAACCTAGAGTAAAGGAACAAGGGTAAGGGAGGATTTCTCCCCCCTCTGATTGGCTGTTAATAAGTGGCGAAACTTACAAGTAACAACACAATCAGTATGATGACGAGCTTCATCATAACCCTTTCCTTCTGTAAGGCCCCTTCCTCGGGAGGGGCTTTCCCGTTTCAGCCCCTTGCTGACTCCCCGATTGTTGATGAGCGCCGGACCCCGCGCAACGCTTTCCCTGAGGTAGTTTTGCCTTCCCCGAGTGGTCACGCAAAACGCTGCAACAGCCTGATCATTTGCACCTTTTAGCGGAACGCAGATATAAAAAATCCCCGGCTTTTTGGGCCAGAGATGTGGGATAGAGAAACCTTCTTGACGCTGATTTTTTTTCAACCTAAAGTAAAGGAACAAGGGTGAGGGAGGATTTCTCCCCCCTCTGATTGGCTGTTAATAAGCTGCGAAACTTACGAGTAACAACACAATCAGTATGATGACGAACTTCATCATAACCCTTTCCTTATACAAGGCCCCTTCCTCGGGAGGGGCTTTCCCGTTTCAGCCCCTTGCTGACTCCCCGATTGTTGATGAGCGCCAGACCCCGCGCAATGCTTTCTCTTATGCAGTTTTCTCTTCCCCGAGTTGGCTCGCAAAACGCTGTAACAACCTGATCATTTGTACTTTTTAGCGGAACGCAGATATAAAAAATCCCCGGCTTTTTGGGCCAGGGATGTTCATAGTTGAAAATTTAATCTATGTTTTCTGCGACGGGAGTTGTTGAGGTTAAGGGTGAAGTCAATGCCGCCAGTGAGCCGCCTGAAACGCCAATTTCATTGAGCAAGGAGTCAATCAGCGGTGCCTGTGTGCGGTAAGAAAGGGCGGCAGACAATGCCTGTTCTGCCAGGTTTCCGCCACTAACGCTGCCTGATGCCGCATCCCCCGCAGCACCACCTCGGTTTAATCCATCGACCTGAATAATCTTGATGCCGTCAATGGACTTCATCGGCTCAACGGATTTCTCTATTACTGCAGGTAACGACTGTAATAGCGCCAGTTTGAATTTAAGGCTGGTTTGCTCGTCAGAAAGTACGTTGATAGCGTCGTTCAGCGCACGTTGCGCTTCTGCTTCCGCCAGGCCTTTTTTGCGTGTTGCTTCGGCTAACTCAACGATCGCCGCCGCCTGCATTTCTGCGGCTTCTTTCTCTGCTTTCGCCCGCACGGTCAGTTCAACCGCTTTGGTTTCTGCATCCTGCGCGGCAGCGATTAGGGCAACTTGTTTAGCACGATCGGCTTCCGCGGTCTGGCGAGTGGTTTCTACGTTTTGCTGGGCGCTTACCGCTTCTGCAAGTGCAAGGTTGGCACGCGCTTCCGCTTGTGACTGCTGTTCCGATTTGGCGGCAATAGCGATCGATTTCGTCTGGTTGGCGATTTCGGTGACCTGCTGCTGTTCGATCTCTTTAATGCGAACTTCACGTTCAGCTTCAACTTTTCTGGAACGGACGGCCTGTTCGCGGTCGATTTCCGTTTCCTGAATCTGTCGTTCAGCCAGAATTCGCGTCTGCTCTGCTTCCCGACGACGCTCGGCCTCATAAGCCGCAATTTTCGCATTCTGCTCAGCGGTACGGGTTTTAACCTGCTGCTCCTGCTCAAGCGTCATAAACGCTTCTTGCTGTTCAATCTCCAGCTTCCGCGATAGCGCATCACGGTTTTTCTCACGCACCGCAACTTCTACATCCTGTTCAACTTCGTTACGTTCGCGGCGACGGCGCTCCGTCTCCTGCGTCAGCTTGGTTAAACCTTCGGCGTCAAAGGCGTTGTTAGGATTGAAATGTTCTTTCGACGTCTGGTTAAAGTTGGTAAGTGAAACGCTTTCCAGTTCCAGGCCGTTTTTCGACAGATCTTCAGCAACGGTATTTTGTACGCCCTGCACGAAGTTCTCGCGGGTATCCTGTAACTCATGCATGGTCATTTGTGCAGCTGTTGCTCTCAGGGCATCGACAAATTTATCTTCAACCAACATACGTAAGTCTTCAGGCGACAGGGTGCGTTGCCCCAGCGTCTGGGCGGCGGTGGCAATACCTTCCACTGACGGTTTTACCCGCACAAAGAAAGCGACAACGACATCGACGCGCATACGATCTTTCGTAATCAGGCTATCAATGGTTGAGCGGCTGACTTCCAGTTTCAGGGTATTCATATTGATGGGAATTATTTCATGGAAGATTGGCATCACAATTGCGCCACCGCTCATTACCACTTTTTGCCCACCTAAACCAGTACGAACAAAAGCTTGCTCTGCCGAAGCGCGACGATAGAGCCTGGCGAAAATAATTCCAATAATAAACAGAATGCATACGGCAATAATTGCGGTAAACATCCAGGAGGGCACAGAATTAACAATATCATCCATTATTAAATTTCCTTTTGATTAATAAATTACAATATTTGGGGCCAGGGATTGTTTTCCGCCAAATATCGCGTTGCAGAAAGTCGGCAAATAATTAACACTTTGTCTCCTTTAGTGAAAATTTTTCCTTCTTCAGGCTCTAGTAGTAAATAATGTATTTGGCCAAATTGATCGGTGAGTTTTCCTTCGCAGGGATTACCTGAAGTGGCCTGATGACCGGTAATTAACGCCATGCTACCAATATACTCTTCTTCTGTAATAGCTGAACTATGGTCGCGTGGAATCCAGGGCGCAACTATTTTACCGGTATAATGCACCGCAATAATCGTAAACAGTAAACTGACAGGAACCACGAACAGGTTCGAGAGTGGTGATTGCCAAACCATGATGCAGGCATGCTGCAACAGGATGCCAATAAGACCAAAAAAACCAGCCAGTAAACAGAGAACGACGAGAGCTGGCAATCTTCCGATATTGAGATAATGAAGTGCCTGGCTAATATGACCTGTGGTTATGGAATCATAATGGTCAAGATGTGCATCAAGAGCACCGGAGAGCATGTGACCGCAGATAAGCGCAAAAATTTCTAAAAGGCCGATCAACAGTACAAAGGAAATAGCGAAAAGATAAGGGGTGTTATAGTCGGCGAATAAGATCATATGTCACTCCAATGTCCATTTAGTGACGCAATATTTACTTTAGGATAGTTTCCTTGCTTACATTTATCTTTGTTAATAATAACACATGTTAGAGAAGTTCTGGAAGAGAAAGTCTTTTAATATGGTTTTTTATTTTTCACTAAAAAGTGTGATCGGGGACAATATATTTACGCACGTTATGTTTAAAGGCACTACACTGATTGGGGAATACTGAAATCAGAAAAAGCATATGGCCTTAAAAGGTATGCGATAACCGGAGGATGTGCTTATGGATCATAGTCTTAATTCTTTAAATAATTTCGATTTCCTGGCGCGTAGTTTTGCCAGAATGCACGCAGAAGGTCGCCCGGTCGATATTCTGGCCGTTACTGGTAACATGGATGAAGAACATAGAACCTGGTTTTGCGCACGTTATGCCTGGTATTGCCAACAGATGATGCAAACCAGAGAACTGGAATTAGAACATTGATATTACGGGCCGTCTGGCCCGTTTTTGTGGTGCTTTATTCTGCTTTATCAACCGGCGGGATAGCTGGAGGAGATTGAAGTTCTGCTACCGGATTATTGCGCGCTTCCAGTTCGCTGATGCGTTGTTCTAGTAACGCCAGTTTTTCACGAGTCCGTAACAGGACTTGCGTCTGTACGTCGAATTCTTCGCGGCTCACCAGATCGAGACGCGTCAACTGCGCTTGTAGGGTTTGGCGGATTTTTTTCTCCACATCTTCCCCGAACTCCCTGATTCCTTTAGGCATTGATTCGTGAACCTGGCGAGCGATTTGCTCAATTTTTTTCGGGTCAATCATTGTAGTTTCCCTGTACTGATAGGTGTTGAGTGCCATTGTAGTGCGATAAGGGTAAGTCATAAACCAGAATTATGTGAAGCTATGCGTTGCTGCCGCTAATCATTAGCGTTATAGTGAATCCGCTTATTCTCAGGGCGGGGCGAAATTCCCCACCGGCGGTAAATCAACTCAGTTGAAAGCCCGCGAGCGCTTTGGGTGCGAACTCAAAGGACAGCAGATCCGGTGTAATTCCGGGGCCGACGGTTAGAGTCCGGATGGGAGAGAGTAACGATTCTGTCGGGCATGGACCCGCTCACGTTATTTTGGCTATATGCCGCCACTCCTAAGACTGCCCTGATTCTGGTAACCATAATTTTAGTGAGGTTTTTTTACCATGAATCAGACGCTACTTTCCTCTTTTGGTACGCCTTTCGAACGTGTTGAAAATGCACTGGCAGCGCTGCGTGAAGGACGCGGTGTAATGGTGCTTGATGATGAAGACCGTGAAAACGAAGGCGATATGATCTTCCCGGCAGAAACCATGACCGTTGAGCAGATGGCACTGACCATTCGCCACGGTAGCGGTATTGTTTGCCTGTGCATCACTGAAGATCGCCGTAAACAACTCGATCTGCCAATGATGGTCGAAAATAACACCAGCGCTTATGGCACTGGTTTTACCGTGACCATTGAAGCGGCTGAAGGGGTGACTACCGGTGTTTCTGCCGCTGACCGTATTACGACCGTTCGTGCTGCGATTGCTGATGGTGCTAAACCTTCAGACTTGAATCGTCCTGGCCACGTATTCCCACTGCGCGCGCAGGCGGGTGGTGTGCTTACGCGTGGCGGCCATACCGAAGCGACTATTGATCTAATGACGCTGGCAGGCTTTAAACCGGCTGGAGTGTTGTGTGAGCTGACTAATGACGATGGCACGATGGCGCGTGCGCCAGAGTGCATTGAGTTTGCCAATAAACATAATATGGCGCTCGTGACTATTGAAGACCTGGTGGCATACCGTCAGGCACATGAGCGTAAAGCTAGTTAATAACTCAAAATATTGAAGATGTAAACGCCGGGATATTCCCGGCATTTTTATGGTTAGTTGTAGTTAATTTTAACGATCAGATCCTTCTGAAACGGACCATATACGAGTGGTTCACCAGGTTTTTCGGTTAATTCGGCCTGGTAATCACGGGTTGCCATTGCTGCACTCTGACCTGGAATATAAGTGCTAAATAACTTGAACTGGTTAAATTCAATATCTTCTTGCGTTTTTTGATCGGTAATTCGCATGAGCAAGCCATTACCTATTTCCAGATGCGTATTGTCATATAATGTATCTGAAGTAAAGAAATTGGTTGCAATATCAAATTGTTCGGTACAATCAGAAGCAATATCCTTTATTGTAGAAACGCTGAATACGGCCTTCGGTGGGAAAGTTGCAATAGAATTTGCAGCGATTTGCCCAAAATTGACTATCTGACTTTCCGGGGAAATACGGACATTGACACTACAGTCAAGGAATGAAATATTATCTAAGCCAGTAATCGCATAACGTAAATTTTTCGCGTTGGGAGCCAGGTTCGCTCCTCCTTCGCCGTCAAACTGGAGTACGTTGACTGTGCCAAAGTTAACTGTCTGATCACCTGCAGGGCGGCTTTTAAATTTTACATAGACACGAAAGTGAGCATTAAATGTCACACTTTTTTGAAGTGTGCTACCATTGCATACAGGGTCATGATAAATTCCACCATAGTATTGTTCATATTTATCCAGGCACCCATTAGTATCAATTCCTTCGTTTATCCCTTCATAGTCCATACCATTATAAGTGACACCAAAGGTTAGATATGGATTGTTAAGCATGTCGGTGCTGTTGATTGCAGGTAATTTAATCCAGGCATAAATGTTTTCTGTTGGATTGTTCCGCGTCCATCCTGTCGCATTGTCGCAATAAACAGTGATATTGACATCTCCGCTTTCCCAAATTTTTTGCCCCGGTTGCGCGTTCTCTGGAATTTTAAACGTTGGCAATGTTACGTTAATTGTATTAATGGGGTTTGAGGTTTTACTATTCTGATAGCAATCAACAGCAAAAGCTGAAACGTTAAAAAACAGGCAAAGAATCGCCAGTAGTCGAAAAAGCGTAATCATATTTTCCCCTTCTTCGCAGGAGTGCTTTGGCAGAGGGACTGGACGGAATTACATACCACTTTAATCATCTCCAGCCCGCCGTAGTCCGCCACAAAGCCTAACTGGAAGATAGAGGGCAGGTTGTTTAAGTGTTGAGTCGCAGAAGCAAATGGTGCCACCATAATACTGTCCGCACCGGGCATCAGTGTCTTGCCATTAGTGCCGATATAGCCGACAGTAATATGATAAGGCGTCGGGTTATTCAGGGTCAGCCCGGCGGCGGTGCGGGTAATCGTCACTTTTTGCAGAGGAACCATCTCTCCCTCTTTTAACTCAATCGCTTTCGGTCGCCAGAACAGTTTCAGACGGCTTTGCATGGCGATTTGCATGATATTCTGTTCTTTGGCACGCGGCGGAATTTCCCGCACGTTATAGTAGAACAGCGTTTCTCTGTCCTGTGGTAAGTTATTTAACGAGGCCAGCGCCATCAGGCGAATTTGTACTTGCTCATTGGCCTCGATACGTTCCATTGGGGGGAGCGTTGATATGTAATCGCGCGTTTTTTTACCACTGGCATCCTCAATCCACGACTGAGCCAAATAAGGATCGATTTTACTTTGGTTGGTCAGGCGAACCGTTGCACTTTTATTCGAAGCATTAAAAATGATGCGCGTCCTGTCGGGGGAGACTGTCGCCTGGGCGAAGTTGCAGATCCCCAGTAAACAAATCATTCCTGTTGCGGTTAATAGCGATTTCATTTTATTCATCCTGAATTAGTTGACTGTTTTACAAGGCAAAATAATGGCACTTTCGCTGATGTTACTTTGGTTAGGGGGAGTAATTTCGCAGGAGTTATCACCCCAGGTTAAACGCAGGGTGCTGTTTTCCTGAATCCCGCTGAGATAAACAAAGCCATCTTCCGCCACCAGACCCACATCTTTACCTGTCGCTTTATCTGTGACATTCACCCCCAGTGGTGGGAAGCGCCCATTTTCCTGACGAATAACGCCGACGATTTGGTAACCGCTGGTTGCATTCAGTTTTGCGTAGCCGATGGCACCCTGTGTGAGCGTGGTACGAATAACCGAGTTTTCGACATCAACACCTTCTGGTAGATCGTTATTGTTCACCCGTAACATAGAGGTGGTGTAGTTCGATAACGAAGGTACAACGGCAATGCCCAGTCCGTTGGTAACGGTACGGTTAGAGTTGATTTCAACGCCGGAAATACCATCGGTATCGACCATCATGCGGGCGTTATCGCCATAGCTATAATCGTGAAGAGCGACACCATGACGCGTAGCAGTAAGTGAACCGTACCAGCCTGCGGTAACAGAATTATACTGATTCGGCTGCACACTGCCGTTAATGTTCAGACGTCCCCACGGTGAATAGTGCTGGTAGCTGCCACGCAACGTTGGTTCGCCATCGCGAATATTATCGTCCGTTGCTGACGCAGAAATGTTCCAGACATTGTTGCGATCCGACGAGTCATACCAGGAAATCATTTGCGAGGTGTTACTGCCATCCGTGCGCTGCATACTGTAGGAGATGTTGCGACTTTGCTGTAACGGCAGAGAGAAAGAGAAGTAATACTGATTTTCTTCGTCATCATCCCAGCGAATACGACTCACCGCCAGCGATGCGGAAATGCCCTTGAAATCGCCAATATCAAAGTTTTTGCTTACTGATATCGAGTAGTTGGTATTGCTAGGGCTGTCCCAATAAGTATTGCGTGTAACGTTGAGATAAGAGTTTAATTCCAGCGTTTCAAAATACTGATTCAAGGAAATAACATAACTTTCTTTTTCGTTATCGATTGACTCGTCACCATTACGTGAGTTGAGGTACTCATTCATTGACACGTAATTTTTATCAGAAAAGCGATAACCCGCGAAGGTAATCTGGCTGCCCGTTGATTCGAAATGTTTTGCATAGTTAAACCGATAGCTGTAACCACGCAAATTGTCGCTATGTTGTTGCTGTAAAGAGGCATCAGCTCCGGTGACATCGAAAGAAAGCGAACCAAATTGATTGAGATTAAAACCGATGCCAGTGGTGATCGTCTGGTAATCATCCGCAGTGAACATGCCGCCGCCATAGAGCGACACATTGTTCAGCCAGCCCCAGGAGGCTTCTGCCGTCCAGAAAAATGGGTTATTAATATCGTTATGTCCGACAGATGTTGGTTTTCCCAGCGACGTTTTGTAGCGTACTTGCCCTTTACGGGTTAAATAGGGGATGGAAGCGGAACCGACCTGAAAGGTATTGGTACGGCCATCTTCTTCTTCAACAGTGACATCCAGTTGACCCTGGAACGACTGGCCCAAATCAGAAATAGTAAAAGGGCCTGGCGCGACAGTGGTTTGATAAAGTACACGACCATTCTGTGCCACAGTTACTTTAGCGTTGGTCTGCGCGATGCCAGTAATTTGTGGCGCATAACCCTGTAAATCTGGCGGCAACATGCTTTCATCACTTTCCAGCGATGCGCCAGTAAAGTGGAAGGTATCGTAAAGATTGGAGCTCAGGTCGTACTGGCCCATAGTGAATTTTGACGACCAGGAGGGGATAGGGCGAAACAGATAAGTTCGCGCAAATTCGCTGTCGTGGTTTACCGAGCGGCCATCAGCAAAATTCTGATTGTATTGATAATCGCTACGCAAACGCCATGCGCCGAGGTTGAAACCTAAAGTACCGTAGGAACTGATATTTTGGGTGCTGTCTCCGTGATGTGGGGCGTACTGGCTGGCGTATACGTTATAGTCGAGGATAAATCCGGTGATACCGTCATCCCAAAATTCTGGCGGCGTCCAGTTTGTTGCCTGGTATTTCAACCATGCCTGGGGAATGCTAAGCGATAATATCATCGTAGATTTATCTAGCCGTGCAGATAATTCCTGTCGTTGACTTAAATCGAGACACTCGCTTCCAGCAGTGCCTTGTAATGATTCAATAAAGTCTGTATGCAGGCCAAAATTAATTAAATTTTCTCTAGTTAAGCAGAGTAATGAACCGCTTTCATTATCTGCTTTTACCCACTCCAGTATTAATGCTTTCGGTAATATATTTTTATTGATTTGCACTCGGACCAGATATTTACCTGGGGTTATGTAGCCTTTTTTCTCAAAACGAGAGATATCAATATTCTCGCGGTCTTCTGCGTCAATCATATCGACATTGAATTCTACTGCGTGGACTGGCAAAACGAAGAGTAGCGAACACACAACGCCAGACAGGGCATTTTTAATTGCATGGGATAATCTGTCCCCGGTAAACGTGTTTTTATTGTTCATAAAAATCCATTTCTAAAAAGACCCAAAGTTGCCGATGAAATCTCATCGGCTTTACCGCCTGGTGTTGTGTGGGTATTAACTGCCGATTACTTGTAGTCGAGTACGTAATTAGCCTGTGCCTGCACATTACCTGGGGTCGCGGTGCGTCCCAGAGATTCCATACGGGCTTTAAAGTTCAACTCCTGGTAGGAATTAGTCGTCGGGAAGTCGATGGTGATTGGGGTACCAAGAGTCACGTTGGTATTGTCTGATTTCACCAGACGTACGCCTACATCAGTTGCACCGCCGATGTTACCTTCCAGAGTGTTTTTAAGCAGGTTGGAATCGGTAGCGTCAACACTGGCAGAACTAAAGGTGATTTTGACTTTATCAACAGTGTTAGTGCCGTCAGATAAAATACAATCCTGCAAGTGAATGGTGACATCTACAGGCAGAGATTTCTGACCACTTTTTAATACAGTATCAGCAACTTCACCGAGATTTATTGTCTGATCTTCATCACCAGGAGCAATAGAACACGGTGCATCGATAACTTCACCTTTAAACGTTATTTTGCCGGAACCCTGATTAGGGTCATCAGCAAGCGCGTTAAAAGCAACGCCAGATAATAGTGCGGTTGCAACAACAGAGAGGAGCGTTTTTTTAAACATTACTATAATCCTTTATAAATTAGGAAAGGCTGTGAAAGAGGAAAATATAGGTTTGAATCTGATATTAATTCCGCTATGGACATTACCATAGTCAGAGATGATTTTGCTTGTTATTAATACTAAATACTGATTAAGTAAAACTTAAATCATACACTTTTATTATATATTAAGATGCGCATACCTAGATTTTTGTTGTGTGTTGTTGTGAATGATAATTTTTTTGCATGACTCGTGGTGAAAAAATAACCACCTATTGACAAAAGTTTACGTATTATATTGTAAGGTGGTAAAGTATATTTATTAAAACGAGTAGGGGCGTAATAATCGTGAAGATATAATATATATCTAGTGGTGCTTATTAAGTTTTATTATTAATTAGTGATGTTTCATCCTGAAATACGATGCTTTAATAGTCTTGATTGTTCTTTTTTTAACCAAGTGTGGTGTATGATACAACACTTACTATGATCGAAATCATATACTTGATTCACAATTATGCGAGTATATGAATATATTCAACGATGGATATGTGAAATTTTAATGCTAATGTTTAGTAATGTTAAATTTTGAAGGTGAAAAGGATGTTTATTGCCTGGTACTGGATTGTATTAATTGTTCTACTAGCTGGTGGCTATTTTCTTCATCTTAAACGTTACTGTAAAGCTTTTCGTCATGACAGAGATGCGCTGTTAGCTGCTCAAAGTAAATTAGATAAACGCTTCGATAAAGACGTATTTAAAAAGCATCAATAATACCTTTAATAACGATACAGATGTTGCCTTTAGCAATGGGCAACATCTGTCATAATCGTCTTTAACCAATTCCCGCCGTTTGTAGTAGCACTAAACTGAATCCCATCACTGACATTCCACATAGCACGCCATAGCTGGGGTTATTATTGGGGTCAATCTCTTTAGCTAGCGGCATTAATTCATCAACCGAGAGCGCCACCATAATTCCTGCAACCGCCGCCATGATTGCCGCCATGACCACCGGAGAAATCATGCTACCGAGGATTAACCACGCCAGAACACCACCAAGAATTTCTGCCAGCCCAGAAATGCCCGCCCACAAAATTGCGGTGCGTTTTGACCCCGTTGCCGCGTAAACCGGCCCCGCAACTGCCAGACCTTCAGGAATATTATGCAATGCAACAGCCAGCGCGATGCCAAAGCCCAGCTCCAGGTTACTGCTCGCCGTGAC
This sequence comes from Escherichia sp. MOD1-EC5189, assembly GCF_002966045.1. Classification (NCBI taxonomy): domain Bacteria; kingdom Pseudomonadati; phylum Pseudomonadota; class Gammaproteobacteria; order Enterobacterales; family Enterobacteriaceae; genus Escherichia; species Escherichia sp. MOD1-EC5189. The sequence goes on from NZ_PTRX01000006.1 coordinate 126,111, forward strand.
AAAGGTGGCAATGCCTTCCGGGAAGTTATGCAGACTGATACCGAGAGTGAGCAGAATGGCTGTGCGCTTGATCGATTTTGGCAACGGCTGCACCGATTTTTGCATTAAATCCTGCGGATGCGCATGTGGCAACATGCGGTCCAGACCAAAATAGCCAAGCAGACCGAAGATAAACATTCCATAACCCAGCACAGGCGACATTCCTTCGGCGGCTAATGCGGCAGGAAGCATTTCCATTAATGAGATGAGCAACATAATCCCCGCCGCAAATCCTAGCGAAAATGCCAGTAAGCGGTTCGAGGGTTTTTGTCCGAGAACGCCGAGAAACGCGCCAATAAACGTGGCTGCCCCCGCCAGTATGGTCAGAATGAGAGGTACTGACATCGACAACTCCTTATAAATCTTTACCTTCAGGCAGATCGTCAAAATAACTGATGATCATCATCATTGTTATCCGGGTTCTTACTCCGCCGAACAAGCGTATTGTGAGGATATCAAAATGACACCTTTAGTTAAGGATATCATCATGTCTTCAACACGTATGCCAGCATTGTTTTTAGGTCACGGTAGTCCGATGAACGTGCTGGAAGATAATTTGTATACCCGCAGCTGGCAGAAGTTGGGGATGACATTGCCACGCCCGCAAGCGATTGTGGTGGTTTCGGCTCACTGGTTTACCCGTGGAACTGGAGTGACCGCGATGGAGACGCCGCCCACGATTCATGATTTTGGCGGTTTTCCGCAGGCGCTGTACGACACCCATTATCCTGCTCCGGGTTCGCCTGCGCTGGCACAGCGTGTGGTTGAGCTGTTAGCGCCGGTCCCTGTGACGCTGGATAAAGAAGCCTGGGGCTTTGACCACGGTTCCTGGGGCGTGCTGATTAAGATGTATCCTGACGCCGACATCCCGATGGTGCAGTTGAGTATCGACAGTAGCAAACCTGCCGCCTGGCATTTCGAAATGGGGCGCAAACTGGCAGCGCTGCGGGATGAAGGAATAATGTTGGTCGCCAGCGGTAACGTGGTGCACAACCTGCGTACGGTGAAGTGGCACGGTGATAGTTCACCGTATCCTTGGGCGATGTCGTTTAATGAGTATGTGAAAGCGAATCTGACGTGGCAAGGACCGGTAGAACAGCATCCTTTGGTGAATTACCTCGACCATGAAGGTGGCGCATTATCGAACCCAACACCGGAACACTTTTTACCACTGCTGTATGTGTTAGGTGCATGGGACGGGCTGGAGCCAATTATCATTCCGGTCGATGGTATAGAAATGGGCAGTTTAAGTATGTTGTCGGTGCAGATAGGCTAATAATTACCGGATGGCGAGTGCCATCCGGTATCATGGCTTATTCAACAAAAATATGTGGATAAAACCGAGACATATCCTGGGTGATCAATGCACGGTCTTCACGAATGCCAATTCCGGCAGGTTGATCGTTCACCAGCCAGCTACCAATCAGCATATAGCTATCGCCGAATTTTGGTAACGGGTGGAATTGCTGAACAATCATCCCTTCTTCGCCATACGGACCTTCTGCTGCTTCAATGGTTTTGCCGTTCTCAATGATCGACACGTTTGCGCCTTCACGGGAGAAGATCGGTTTAACCACATATTTTTCCATTTGCGGATGATCATCTTCCGCAAAATAAGCAGGCAGCAGGTTCGGGTGATTCGGGAACATCTCCCACAGTAGCGGCAGAAGCGCTTTGTTGGAGATAATGCTCTTCCACGCCGGTTCCAGCCAGCGTACGCCTGCATCCTCCAGCTTGGTTGAGAACATCTCACGCAGCATAAATTCCCACGGATACAGCTTGAACAGGTTGGAAATCACTTGATCCTGTAAATCCGTGAACTGACCTTTTTCGCCTAAACCGATATCGTCGATGTAGAGGAATTCGGTAGCGATTTCAGCTTCGGTTGCGCAGTCCTGCAAATATTGAATGGTGCCGCGATCTTCCACTGTATCGCGACAGCAGGTGAGATGTAGCAATTGGAAGCCGAACTGCTCACGCAGCTCGACAAAGCGATCAATAAGCTTTTCTTGCAGACTGTTAAACTGGTCGCTGCCTTCCGGCAGGTTGCCCGCGTTAAGCTGATCTTCCAGCCAGATCCACTGAAAGAACGCCGCCTCGTATAGTGAGGTTGGCGTATCGGCGTTATTTTCCAGAAGTTTAGGTTCGCCAGTGCCATCCCACGCCAGATCGAGACGCGAATAAAGCGACGGCTGGTGAGTCAGCCATGACTGGCGCACAAAACTCCAGGTGTGTTTTGGAATGCGGAATTTAGTCATCAGCTCATCGCTGGCGATCACTTTTTCCACCACTTTCAGGCACATCTGGTGCAGTTCGGCAGTGACTTCTTCCAGCTTTTCAACCTGGGCGAGGGTCAACTTGTAGTAAGCATCTTCACACCAGTATGGCTCTCCGTACATGGTGTGAAAATTGAAACCGTATTCGTGGGCTTTTTCGCGCCAGTCCGGACGCTCGGTAATACTGACTCTTTCCATCGGTATCAGCCACCCATTGAACGAGAAGAGGTGCCAGTTGCGCTACGCTGCATGGTGCTTTGTTTGGCAACAGATTCACCAAAGCCACCGCGGGTAACGGTAGTGGTGGTCGCCGGTTTTGGTGCCATGGCTGTCTTCGGTACGGTCATGGTGCGGCCTGGCTGAGCTGCGCCATAGTTTTTACCGGTGGCATCAGTATATTTACCGTAAGCCGGGCTGGCTGGGTTTTTCGAGGAGAACAGCGGTTGTTGTGCAAAGCCCGCGCCGCCGCCCATCAGACGTCCCATCATGTAACCTGCCATCAGTGGCATCCAGAAACTTCCGCTGGATTGCTGGGCCTGCGCCTGATTTTCAGGTGCCATGCCAGCCTGGGCTGGTGCCTGCTGGCACTGACCTTCACCAAATTCGGCAACACAGTCTTCACGTGTGGCGTATTTCGGCGCAGTACGTTCGGCTTCTTTCAGCGCATTGTTATACGCAGTGGTACATTCGGCGCTTTTGCCTGGGTTTGCGGCTGAGCAGTCATCAGCATTTTGATACAGAGACACTGTCTCATCACTCTTTTCACAGCCTGCCAGCATAAAAACAGTGGCAACAGCAAGAGCGACAGGTGTCAGATGGCGTGCGCTCCAGTTTTTGCGGAACGATGCGTGGCGTATGGATTTTGTCCGTTTCATTTTTGTCTTCCGGGACCAGTGGTAAATACCCATCAGAATAGAGGATGGCTGGTCGAAATTGAAGCGGGAAGGGGGAAGAATGCGGCAGATAACCCGTATCTTTACGTTGCCTTACGTTCAGACGGGGCCGAAGCCCCGTCGTCGTCGTCAGTTACGGAAAGGGTTATGACCGTTACTGGTGGTAGTGCGTGCGGATGTTTGCTGAACGACGGGTGCCGGGCTATCAGGCGCATAACCATCAGCAATAGCATTCTGTTCCGGCGTTTGTGGGGCAACGTTTTCCGGATTAGTGGAAACCGGTTTGCTCAGCGCATTGTTCAGTGCCAGCAGATCCTGCTCGTTCAACGTACCCAGGGCTGACTTAATATTCAGCTGGTTAATCAGGTAGTTATAACGCGCATTCGCCAGCTCTTGCTTGGCGTTGTACAGCGTGGTGGTCGCATCCAACACATCAACAATGGTACGCGTACCGACCGAGTAGCCCGCTTCCATCGCGTCTAATGAGCTTTGAGCGGAAACTACGGCTTGTTTGTAGGCGTTAATGCTGCTGATAGAAGCATTAATGTTGTTGAAGGAGGAACGCACGGTTTGCACGACGCTACGATGCGCGCTTTCCAGTTGTTCGCTGGCACCAACAAAGTTGTACTGTGCCTGTTTCACCTGCGAGTTAACCATTCCGCCCTGATAAATCGGCAGCGAGAAGCTCAGGCCAACTTTGTTCTGTCCCATATTGCTATCGTCATACTGGGTACCAGCGGCACCACGGGTTTTCGAACCGCTATATGAGGTGTCAGAAATCCCGGTAGAAGCCGTTAAATCCAGAGTCGGTAAGTGACCATCCTGCGCCTGGCGAATTTGCTCGCGCGCCAGGTCCTGGCTCAAGCGTGCCTGTAACAGCGACAGGTTGCGTTTTTCGGCTTCTTTCAGCAGCGCGTTAACCGGCTGCGGTTTGTCGGTTTTAAAGTTTTCGACATTCAGCGCCGCCAGTTCCGGATAGTAATTACCGGTGATCTGACGCAGTTGCTCTACAGCGTTATCGAGGTTATTACGTGCGGTCACTTCATTCGCCAGCACGGTATCGTACTGTGCACGGGCGTTCTGCACGTCGGTGATCGCCACCAGGCCCACGTTAAAACGTTGAGTGGTTTGATCTAACTGACGGTAGATCGCTTCTTTTTGCGCCTGCGTATAGGAAAGAACATCAATGGCATTCAACACGTTGAAATAAGCAGTCGCGGTGTTGAGGATCAAGGTTTGTTGATCGGTCTGATACGTGACGTCCTGAATACCAGCTGCTTTTTCCTGTAGCGTTAACGCACGCCATTTCGACATATCAAAAATGGATTGAGTTAACTGCAGGGACGCACTGGTCGCGTTAGAGTTGATGCCGTTCGCGTCGCGGTAGCCGTTGCTATAGGTGTAATCTGCACCTAAACCTAGCTGTGGCAGTAATGGACTGCGCGCTTCATTAATTTTTTCAAAGGCAGCATCACGATCGGCGGCAGACTTACGCAATTCCGGGTTACTAAGGCGTGCTTGCTGATAAACTTGCATCAGGTTCTCGGCCTGGCTCAACGTACTGAACCCAGAAAGGCTCAGGCCGATAAGAATGGGGAGCAATTTCTTCATTTGCATTCCTTGTGGTGAAGCAGTATTTAGCGCGATCAAACTGTAAAATTATTGCGGATTCTAGCAGAAGCCGCTACCGCAAAAGGTTGGCGTTACGTGCCATAGGGCGTTAATGTGCCTCAATTTAACACATGACTGCTCAAACGGCAGTCAAACGTCGCTGAAATTCACATTTAATTCACTATTAGTGCCAGGACATTAACAATGCTTAAGCCAGACAACCTGCCCGTTACTTTTGGCAAAAACGATGTTGAAATTATTGCACGAGAAACACTTTATCGCGGCTTTTTTTCATTAGATCTTTATAGATTTCGTCATCGTCTATTCAACGGGCAAATGAGTCGTGAGGTACGGCGGGAAATTTTTGAGCGCGGTCACGCCGCAGTCTTGCTACCCTTTGACCCAGTGCGCGATGAAGTTGTGCTGATTGAGCAGATTCGGATTGCCGCGTATGACACCAGCGAAACCCCCTGGCTACTGGAGATGGTGGCCGGGATGATTGAAGAGGGTGAAAGTGTGGAAGATGTCGCCCGTCGCGAAGCGATTGAAGAGGCGGGACTGATAGTCAAACGGACCAAACCGGTGTTAAGTTTCCTGGCAAGCCCTGGGGGCACCAGTGAGCGTTCGTCAATTATGGTGGGCGAAGTGGACGCCACGACCGCAAGCGGTATTCACGGTCTGGCTGATGAAAACGAAGATATTCGCGTTCATGTGGTAAGCCGGGAACAGGCATACCAATGGGTAGAAGAGGGGAAAATCGACAACGCAGCGTCGGTCATCGCTTTGCAATGGCTGCAGCTGCATCATCAAGCGTTAAAAAATGAGTGGGCATAAATGAAGCGTTACACACCTGACTTTCCTGAAATGATGCGCCTGTGCGAGATGAACTTTTCACAATTGCGGCGTTTGTTACCGCGCAATGACGCACCCGGCGAAACTGTAAGCTATCAGGTGGCAAACGCACAATATCGGCTAACGATTGTGGAATCGACCCGATACACTACCCTGGTGACAATCGAACAGACTGCGCCCGCGATCAGTTACTGGAGCCTTCCGTCAATGACGGTGCGTCTGTATCATGACGCGATGGTGGCTGAAGTGTGTTCAAGTCAGCAGATTTTTCGCTTCAAAGCGCGGTATGATTATCCTAATAAAAAGTTGCATCAACGCGACGAAAAGCATCAAATTAACCAGTTTTTAGCGGACTGGTTGCGATACTGTTTAGCACATGGAGCGATGGCGATTCCGGTTTATTAGCGTCGTGAAACCTAAGGACACCATTTGGAAAGCCTGTTAACCCTTCCTCTGGCTGGTGAGGCCAGAGTCAGGATTTTACAAATTACCGACACTCACCTGTTTGCGCAAAAGCACGAAGCCCTGTTGGGGGTAAATACCTGGGAAAGCTACCAGGCGGTGCTGGAGGCGATTCGTCCACACCAGCACGAATTCGACCTGATTGTCGCGACCGGTGATTTAGCGCAGGATCAATCCTCTGCGGCCTATCAGCATTTCGCTGAAGGCATCGCAAGTTTTCGTGCGCCCTGCGTCTGGCTGCCGGGCAACCACGATTTTCAGCCTGCGATGTACAGCGCGCTACAGGATGCGGGGATCTCCCCGGCGAAGCGGGTGTTTATTGGTGAGCAATGGCAAATCCTGTTGCTGGATAGCCAGGTGTTTGGCGTGCCGCACGGTGAGCTGAGCGAGTTTCAGCTTGAGTGGCTGGAACGTAAACTGGCTGATGCGCCAGAACGCCATACGTTGCTGCTGCTGCACCATCATCCGTTGCCTGCGGGCTGTAGCTGGCTTGACCAACACAGTCTGCGTAACGCGGGCGAACTGGATAACGTGCTGGCGAAGTTTCCGAACGTTAAATACTTGCTGTGTGGACATATCCATCAGGAGCTGGATCTCGACTGGAATGGTCGTCGCCTGCTGGCAACGCCATCGACCTGTGTACAGTTTAAGCCGCATTGTTCCAACTTTACGCTGGACACCATCGCGCCTGGCTGGCGTACGCTCGAGTTACATGCTGATGGTACCCTGACCACCGAGGTGCACCGCCTGGCGGACACACGTTTCCAACCTGATACCGCTTCAGAAGGCTACTGATGTCTACGCTTCTTTATTTACACGGTTTCAACAGTTCGCCGCGCTCTGCAAAAGCGAGTTTGTTGAAAAACTGGCTGGCGGAACATCACCCTGACGTTGAGATGATCATTCCGCAGTTACCGCCGTACCCTTCCGATGCGGCAGAACTGCTGGAATCCATTGTCCTGGAACATGGCGGCGATTCGCTGGGGATCGTCGGTTCATCACTGGGGGGATATTACGCCACCTGGTTGTCGCAATGTTTTATGCTGCCCGCCGTGGTGGTAAACCCAGCGGTGCGCCCGTTTGAACTGTTGACGGACTATCTCGGTCAGAACGAGAACCCCTACACCGGGCAGCAATATGTGCTAGAGTCACGCCATATTTACGATCTCAAAGTCATGCAGATTGACCCGCTGGAAGCGCCGGATTTGATCTGGCTGCTGCAACAGACGGGAGATGAAGTGCTGGATTACCGCCAGGCGGTGGCGTACTACGCTTCCTGCCGCCAGACTGTTATAGAAGGCGGCAACCACGCATTCACAGGCTTCGAAGATTATTTCAACCCGATCGTCGATTTTCTTGGTCTGCACCATCTCTGACGATCAACTCGAATTGCTAACTTAAACCATGACGCAAACTTATAACGCTGATGCCATTGAGGTACTCACCGGGCTTGAGCCGGTTCGCCGCCGCCCGGGGATGTATACCGATACCACGCGCCCTAACCATTTGGGGCAAGAAGTCATTGATAACAGTGTCGATGAAGCACTGGCGGGTCACGCAAAACGCGTGGACGTTATTTTACATGCTGACCAGTCGTTAGAAGTGATTGATGATGGTCGCGGGATGCCGGTGGATATTCACCCTGAAGAAGGCGTTCCGGCGGTCGAACTGATTCTTTGCCGTTTGCACGCGGGTGGTAAATTTTCTAACAAAAACTACCAGTTCTCTGGCGGCCTGCATGGCGTGGGGATTTCGGTGGTTAACGCCCTGTCGAAGCGCGTAGAAGTTAACGTACGCCGCGATGGTCAGATCTATAACATCGCCTTTGAAAATGGCGAAAAGGTACAGGATTTGCAGGTTGTTGGCACTTGCGGTAAACGCAATACCGGTACCAGCGTGCACTTCTGGCCGGATGAAGCCTTCTTTGACAGCCCGCGCTTCTCTGTTTCACGCCTGACGCATGTGCTGAAAGCCAAAGCGGTACTGTGCCCGGGCGTTGAGATCACTTTTAAAGATGAGATCAACAACACCGAACAACGCTGGTGCTATCAGGACGGTCTGAACGATTACCTGGCGGAAGCGGTAAACGGTTTACCGACGCTGCCGGAAAAACCGTTTATCGGTAATTTCGCTGGCGATACTGAAGCGGTGGACTGGGCGCTACTGTGGCTGCCAGAAGGTGGAGAACTGCTGACCGAAAGCTACGTCAACCTGATCCCTACGATGCAGGGCGGTACGCACGTTAACGGTTTGCGTCAGGGCCTGCTGGACGCAATGCGCGAGTTCTGTGAATACCGCAACATTCTGCCGCGCGGCGTGAAGCTGTCGGCGGAAGATATCTGGGATCGCTGCGCCTATGTGCTGTCAGTAAAAATGCAGGATCCACAGTTTGCCGGGCAGACCAAAGAGCGCCTCTCCTCGCGTCAATGTGCGGCATTCGTTTCTGGTGTAGTGAAAGATGCTTTCATCCTGTGGCTGAACCAGAACGTTCAGGCGGCTGAACTGTTGGCAGAAATGGCGATTTCCAGCGCCCAGCGTCGTATGCGTGCGGCCAAAAAAGTGGTGCGTAAAAAGCTGACCAGCGGTCCGGCACTGCCCGGAAAACTGGCTGACTGTACCGCGCAGGATCTTAACCGCACCGAACTGTTTCTCGTGGAAGGTGACTCCGCAGGCGGCTCTGCCAAGCAGGCGCGCGATCGTGAATATCAGGCGATCATGCCGCTGAAAGGTAAGATCCTTAACACCTGGGAAGTCTCTTCTGATGAAGTGCTTGCTTCGCAGGAAGTGCACGATATTTCGGTAGCGATCGGTATCGATCCTGACAGCGACGATCTTAGCCAACTGCGTTATGGCAAGATCTGTATTCTGGCGGATGCGGACTCCGATGGTCTACACATTGCCACGCTGCTTTGCGCTTTGTTTGTAAAACACTTCCGCGCGTTGGTGAAACACGGTCACGTTTACGTTGCTCTGCCACCGCTCTACCGCATTGACCTTGGCAAAGAGGTCTATTACGCACTGACAGAAGAAGAAAAAGAGGGCGTGCTCGAGCAATTAAAACGCAAGAAAGGCAAGCCGAACGTTCAGCGTTTTAAAGGTCTGGGGGAAATGAACCCGATGCAATTGCGCGAAACCACGCTTGATCCGAATACTCGCCGTCTGGTGCAGTTGACCATCGATGATGAAGACGATCAGCGTACTGACGCGATGATGGACATGCTGCTGGCGAAGAAACGCTCGGAAGATCGCCGCAACTGGTTGCAAGAGAAAGGCGACATGGCAGAGATTGAGGTCTGATAATCCTCCCGCCAGAAGAATAAAACATAGCCCGGTATACAAGTGTATACCGGGCTTTTTTGATCAAAATTCCATTTTCACCGTAAATTGCACTTCACGAGGATCGCCAATCTGGTTGCCCAGATTATTTGTGGCGATGGAAGAGGTGTAATACGTTTTATCAAACAGGTTTTTGACGTTTAATTGCAGTGTGACCGGATACTGCAATTTCATTTTGTATGCGGCGAAGGCATCGGCAACAAAATAGCCTGGCAGATAATAGTCAGCCCCATTGGTTGCCGAACGACGGCTTACACCATGTCCACCACCGCCAAATGTCAGCGTATTATTGCCTGGCATGTTATGAATATCATAGGTCAGGAATAGCGAACCGGTATGACGAGGAACATTCGGCAATGGTTTCCCTGCATAATCAGGATCCTCCAGAACCTTAGCATCGGTATAGCCGTAGCTGGCAATGATATTAATGTTTTCAGTTAATGCTCCCGCAAGGTCGACTTCTACCCCTCTTGAACGAACACGGCCTGCCGTTTTGGCAATGGTTTCATCACCAACACTTTCGGTATACAACACATTACGTTTATGGATATCAAACAGCGCAATATCTGCGGTGATACCATCGAATAGCTCGAATTTTGCCCCGACTTCGTAAGCATTAGATGATTCTGGTGGCAGATCGCCAATGTAGCTGGCAATTGACGATTGCGGCATAAATGTTTGCGAATAATTGGCAAATAAGGATACCGATGGCGTCAGTTTGTAGACCAATCCCAGTTTGGGAGTCCATTGTTCATCGCGGCTGTCAGTATTGACATTAAAAGGACGGCCTTTACCCGCATACTGCGTGTAATACTGATAGCGGAGCCCGGCGACGGCAATCCAGTTATCGGTCAGATAGAGTGCATCCTGTGCATAAGCTGAGTAGCTCTCCTGTTTGATCGTCTGATCACTGTCCGACGCCGAGACCGTTGTGCATTTGCTGGTATTGCCATAAACAGGGTTGTAAATATTGAAATCTTTAGCGTTTTTACAGCGAATCATATCTGTGCGCAGAAGATCATAATATTCATATGACACCCCACCCAGAATCTCATTATAGAATCCAGCAACATCAACATTCCCTTGCAGATCCGCACGAGTAGCATGCATACGCTGGGTAGATCCTTGAGTTGCATCAACACGCCGTGTCAGCGTTCCTGTCGTTGCATCATACGCGGTAACACGCGCCTGATTATCGCTGTATTTATCCTGGCTGTAGCTGTAATCAAAGCGCGCTGTCCACTGGCTATTGAGATGATATTCTGCGTTGAGTTGCGCCAGATCGGACTGACCATCTGTAATATTAAACGGTTCGTCGAAACGTATTTTTCGATCAACGTTTACGGGCTGTTTCGTCGTAAGATCGAAAATCGTTCCACGATCGAACGGCGTTTTATAATCCCGATGAGAATAGAGCATGGTTACTGTTGCATTATCACCAAACCAGGTGAGTGATGGAGCAATAAATGTACTGCGCTCTTTACCGAAGTTTCGCCAGTAATCTTCATCCTGCACTTCCCCGGTAAGGCGATACGCCAGCTGAGTGCCTTCAATGGGACCTGTGATATCCAATTGCCCAGTGCCTCCGCCAAAACTGGAGGAAGTGGCTGAGACAGTACCATGGAATGTTTTTTCCGGGCGCTTTGTCACGACGTTAATCAGTCCGCCAGGATCGAGAATGCCATACAGCGTGGAGGCCGGACCTTTTAGCACTTCCACACGTTCTGTGGCGGCGTTGAAACTGCGAGGAAGTACAGTTCGCAGGCCGTTGGTCATGATGGAGCCATCCCGGTTAGCACCAAACCCACGACGTACAAAAGCATCCTGAGTCCCGCCTAATGTATTGGTCTGTACCACGTTACTGACGTTATAAAGTGCCTCATCCAGCGTCGTCGCATTCTGATTTTCCAGAACTTGATCGCTAACCGTATTGACCACCTGCGGGATATCCAGCATCGGCATATCGGTTAATGTCGCCGTGGAGGTGCTCAGAGGTTGATAACCATCGGTCGCCTCAGTTGCGGTATTTGCATCCGCTGTAACAGTGATTGTTTCGCCATCTTTGGTCGTTACAGTGTCGGTTGCATGAATCATCGGTGCTGCAAAGAGCAGTGAAAAGAGCGCTCGACCTTTGAGTCCTGAGAATGAAGGTGTGAACATAGCCATTTAGTCTGTTATCCCAAAAACTCGCGGATTGTCGCGAGTGAAAATTGTTTCTTATTGCTCACTAAGCACTATCCGTTTGTTATTTCGCCATCGGATATGTAATTGAGAATCATTCAATCACGCGGTAATGTAGTAGTAAATGAGAAATAACAAAAAATTGCTACATGTGTTTTTATGAAAGGTTTATACAATTTAATTGTTTTTAATTTATTGATATTTAATGTTTTTATTTTTATGTGCAAAAATATTTTACCTGTTATTTACCTTGTTTTTGTGTGACTTTTAACTGCTTGACTACTACATTTTGTGGCGTCAAACTCTCAAAGGAGAATGAGTTTTATTTTTGTTTTTCTTTGATTAAGTTGGCGTACACGTGGCACATAACGCAAAAGGGCAGGGGCTGATCCTCGACAATGTTTCTGCCGGGTATCACAAGAAAATCATTGTTGATGGTGTTTCTTTCTCCGTTCCCACAGAAAAAATGACCGTTCTGGTTGGGGCAAACGGCTGTGGAAAGTCGACGCTGCTCAGCACCATTGCTCGTATCTTGCAACCCATGGGCGGTTCGATATTGCTTGATGGCAACGCGATTCACGAGCAACCAACGAAAGCGTTATCCCGTAGACTTGGGATCTTGCCGCAGTCGCCATTATTGCCGGAGGGCTTAACCGTTTATGAACTGGTGTCGCGTGGGCGTTTTCCCTGGCAGAATTTCATTCGTCAATGGAGCGACGCCGATGAGCTGGCGGTAGAAGAGGCCCTGAAATTAACGGGTACGCAGGAGTTTGCACATTTACCTGTTGAAAAACTCTCTGGTGGGCAGCGCCAGCGTTGCTGGATTGCGATGGTGTTGGCGCAAAAGACGCCTTATATCCTGCTGGATGAACCCACAACCTGGCTTGATTTACGTTATCAGGTTGAAATTCTTGAGTTATTACATGATTTAACGCGTCATCACGGGCGTACAGTCGTCGTGGTGTTGCATGATCTGAATTTTGCCGTCAATTATGGCGATACGTTGATATTTTTACGCCAGGGGAAAGTGGTGCGTGTGTTGAATGAGGGGGAGCATTGCACGCCTGAGCTGGTAAAAGCGGTCTTTGACGTTGATGTTCACGCATCAATAAATCCTCTGACGGGAAAGCCGTTCTTCATGCCGTTTCGTGGTGTAGAAAAAGTATGATGCGCACAGGGCTGGTTACTGTAATTTTCCTCGCCTTACTGCTGGTGGGATGCGTGGTATATCCAGGGATTGGTGCCCGATTTATTGCACCACAAACGGTGTTGCAGGCATTTCTTCATTTTGATCCGCAAAACTTCGATCACAACGTAATTGTAAGACTCCGTTTGCCGCGTTTAGCGGCAGCATTGCTTACCGGTGCTTCTCTTGGCGTTGCTGGTGCTTTGTTGCAGGCTGTCATTCGTAACCCATTGGGGGAGCCACATATTTTAGGCTTAAATGCCGGAGCCGCTCTTGCTGTCGTTGCCGCCAGTGCGCTTGGACTGGCCTTTCCGATTGGACGCCCACTGCTGGCATCTACGGGGGGCGCGTTATTGTTCCTGTTGATATTGCTGCTTTCCTCCGCAGGGCGTTCAGGGTTAACGCCAATGAAAGTTACTTTATGCGGCGTGGCGCTATCGGCGTTCGTGTCCTCAATAACGGCTGCAATCCTGATTCTTGACGAACAAACACTGCTGGCGATGCGGACATGGCTAGCAGGTGATTTAGCGGGGCAGGATTGGGCGACGCTGGGTACGTCCGCCTGGTTTTCTCTGGGGGGATTTGTGTTAGCCCTTTACCTTGCACCCTCCCTTAACATGTTGGCACTGGGCGATCGCATGGCGCAGGGGCTGGGCGTCTCTGTATTCCGCACGCGAACATTCACCCTGCTTGCGATCGCGTTGCTCTGTGGCGCAGCCGTATCGATTGCTGGCCCCATTGGTTTTGTCGGCCTGCTAGTACCGCAGATTGTCCGGCGTCTGGTATCAGCGGATCTGCGCGTTCTGCTCCCTCTTTCAGCTTGTGTCGGCGCACTTTTGTTATTACTGGCAGATATTATTGCCCGTACGCTTTTCACGCCCCATGAGTTAGCGACCGGTGTCATGACGGCGTTAGTTGGTGCGCCTGTTTTTGTCATTATGGCGACGAGGATGTTCAAATGAGTCGGATAATGAACGTCGGGCTACGCCCACTACGTGTTGGTAAGTTTTCGACACTGGTACGCCCTAAAAATCTGCTGTTGCTTGGTGGGCTGTTCCTGCTTGCGGTTGGAATACTGATATTCGGTCTGATGCAGGGTTCTTTCTCTGTTCCGGCATCGGAAGTAGGACGAGCGTTGTTTGCTCCAGAAAACGTAAGCACAGACGCACGTTATATTGTGCAGGATATTCGCTTGCCGAGAGTCATCATGGCATTGCTATGCGGGGCCATGTTAGGTATGGCAGGGGCCGCAATGCAATCCATTGCACGTAACGGCCTTGCCGATCCTGGGTTAATCGGCGTTAAAGAAGGATGTAGCGTGGCTGTGCTGTGGCTGATTTTCCAGTTTCCAATGCTGGGAGTGTTCTGGCGTCCAGTGGCTGGTCTTGCTGGTGGCCTGTTGGTGGCTTTAATCGTGATTTTTTGTGCGCGCGATATTTCCCGCCCGCGATTTGTTCTGATTGGTATTGGTGTTTCCTGGTTTTTCGCCGCCGGTATCGGTGTATTTATGACCACTGCAGATGTTCGAGATGTACAAACTGCATTGATGTGGTTATCGGGAAGCCTGCATGCAGCTAACTGGATGTTAGTCGGTATTTCAGCCTGTTGGATGTTGCCAGCCGCTCTTTTATTGCTGTTCACCGCCAGGACGGCGGATATCGCTCTGCTTGGTCATCAGGTGGCAACCGGGTTAGGCGTGAATAGTTCTCGCCTGGCGTTGTTACGTGTCGCCGCACCCATAATCCTGACAGCCGTCTGCGTTTCGTGTGTTGGTAACATAGGTTTTGTCGGATTGATAGCACCCCATATATCACGTTTTATTCTACGTGGCGGGCAGACGACATTACTGCTGGGGAGCGCGGTATCGGGGGCGTTGTTAGTTATTCTGGCGGATAGCATTGGTCGTTTGGCTTTTTTGCCTTTGCAACTGCCTGCCGGAATCATTATCTCACTGATTGGTGGACCATTTTTTTTGCTACTGCTCTGGCAGCGCAGGAACAGTTTTTAACGGGAGTTATATGCGTTTATTTTTTTCTCTGCTGATACTGTTGTCATTTTTTTCCCGTGCAACAGAACCTGTTCAGGTATTTACTGATGATTTAGGGCGCAAAGTCACTGTTCCTGCTCATCCAAAGAGAATTGTCTCTTTACACGATCTTGATATCACTATTCCTCTGATTGAGCTCGGTGTACCTCCTGTCGCCAGCCACGGGCGAACTCGGCCTGACGGTAGCCATTTCATTCGATCTGGCGCGTTATTGACAGGTGTCGACTTTGATAATTCATCGATCGCCTTTATTGGTACCGCTGATATTGATATTGAAGCGATTGTGGCGGCAAAGCCTGACCTGATCATCACAGAACCGACCCGTAATACGCCCATTGAACAACTTGAAAAAATTGCGCCCACGGTGAGCATTGATCATCTCAAAGGGGGCGCGCCAGAAATCTATCGCAAGCTGGCAGAACTTACAGGAACGCAGTCGCAGCTGGCGATACTTGAACGCCGCTATCAGGCACAAATCAATGCGCTGAAGGCGACGCTGGACAGCCAAAAAATAACGGTATCGGTGATTCAGGCAAACCAGGGAAAAATTAATGTGATGCATAGCTATCATTCGCTGGGGCGGGTATTACGCGATGCTGGTTTTCGTTTTCCGCCGCTGATTGAGAGCATTCCTGAAGGTGGGCGAATGGATGTGAGCGCGGAGCGTTTACCTGAACTGGATGCCGATTTTGTTTTTGCAACCTGGCGCGGTGACACCGGTGGTAAACCTCAGGATGAGCTGGCAGCAATGGAAAAAGTCATGCCGGGATGGTGTCAGTTTCTGACTGCCTGTCGTTCCGGGCGTTATGTGCTGATTTCTCGTGAAGAGGCAATTTCTAACTCCTTTGCATCTCTGGGGCTGATGGCTGCGCAGATACAATCACAAATTGCAGGGCGACCTCTACCGGAGGCTAAATGATCCAGAAAGATAAAGCGCGGGTTGATATTTTTGGTGAGCGTTTTCGCACTCGCGCGAGTCAGTTAACGCCTGGGTTAAGAGCTGTCGCCAGCTACATTAATGAGCATCGTGAAGTGGTACTCGAGCAAACGGCGATGGAAATTGCGGCCACGTTGAACACTTCCGATGCCACAGTTATCAGGGCTATACAGGCCCTGGGGTTTGCCGGGCTGCGTGATCTGAAACGCACTCTGGAACAGTGGCTTGGTCCAGCCCTTAGTTCCAGCGAAAAGATGTCTACGACGGTGAGTAACTTGACGAGCGATGTTAACACCGCAATCGACTTTGTTCTTGAAGGGCATTTGTATACCTGTAATGTCCTGTCAGAGCCTGAAAACCGCCACGCGCTTGCGCAAGCTGTAGCGTTGTTGGTGCAGGCACGGCAAGTCGCAATTTTTGGCATTGGCGCTTCGGGTATTCTGGCGGACTATACCGCACGACTATTCAACCGCATAGGTTTGCCTGCCACGGCACTAAACCGTACGGGTATTGGCCTTGCCGAGCAACTGATCGCGCTTCAACGTGGCGATGTTCTGATCATGATGGCGCAAAAATCTGCGCACCGGGAAGGGGTGACGACGCTTCGTGAGGCGAGGCGGCTGGGGATCCCTGTTATTTTGCTGACAAACGCGCTGGATTCACGTTTTAGCAAAGACGCCAGTATCGTGATTCATGTTCCGCGCGGGGATGAAAAAGGGAAAACGCCGCTACATGGTACGGTATTGTTGTGTCTGGAAATGATTGTCTGGTCGGTAGCTTCCGCAGTGCCGCAGCGTGCGGTTAAAACCATTAAGCGAATTAACGATTTCCATCGAGGACTGAAAACGGGAAGAAAGAATGGCTAATCTGGGCTGAGACCGGTAGCAGCACCGGCCTCTTTTCAGGAATGTTAAATCCCCGGTTGCAGAATACGAATATTCATCTCCAGCACGTCGCCTTTTACGGCTTCGCTGTACGCCTTCATGTGCGGGGTTTGCAGGTGCGCTTCAAGGTGCGCGATGCTTTCCCACTGCTCAATCATCACGATAGAATCCGGTGCCATAGACTGGAAACTCACGCCAGCAGCGCAATCCACCATTGGCGCATAGCCGTGGCAACCTTCTTCTTTCAGTACGGTTGGAACGATTTTAGCAAACTGATCCAACACTGCCTGACGGTGATGTTGACCTGGACGAGTACGGATTTCTGCGATTACTGTAATCATGGTTAACTCCTTCTAAAGCCAGAGCTCTAGTTAACCAAAAATTTCCACAAGATGCTTGCGATATTCTTCAGTATAGCGGGGAACATCAGGCATTTTTATCACGTCATTAGCGATAAATGTCGGCAGCGGTTCCATACCAAGGAATTGGTTTGCTTTATGGAATGGTAGATACACACCGTCAACGCCAACCCCGTGGAAGAACTGATCTTTTTCGGTGAAAGCTTCCATTGGTGCGTTCCAGGTCAGGGAAAGCATATATTTTTTGCCCTGTACCAGGCCGCCGGAACCGTATTTTTTTGATGGATCTTTGCGGGTACGACCATCGCTGGCATACAGAGTCCCGTGACCTTCGGTGAATACATCATCAATATATTTTTTCACTGTCCACGGCGCGCCCATCCACCAGCCTGGCATCTGCCAGATCACCACATCAGCCCAGAGAAAGTTTTGTACTTCCGCTTTGACATCGTAGTCGCTGTCGGCGCGAACGATGCGGACATCATGCCCGAGGTCGCGCAGCGTGCCATCCGCGACTTCGGTCAGGGTGTCGTTCAGTTGACCATTGGAGTGGGCGAATTTTTTCGCACCGTTGATAATCAGGATGTTGCTCATTTTTTAACCTCAAGGTGAGACGTTTGCCGACTATAGTACGTCACAGAGCGGTACGGTGAAATTAGCAAAATGTGCAAAGTCTTTTGCGAATTTAGCAAAAGTCTGATCTTGCTCCGATTCACCGATGCAGGATAAATATTTTCTGAAAATGACAATACTGATAGCCATTCCTCATAATTCCTACTCGCACCGGATTAATTTACAGGTTTGGTTCGGTTTTTTGGGGATTAAAAATATGGCGTTGGATAAGTAAAAATGAAAATATCAACGCGTCACGTTGATAATTATAAATGGATTTTTATGAGCGTGCTAACATATGTTAAAGCATAAAATTCAAACAATATTTGAAGCTCTGTTATATATAATGCTTACTTATTGGTTAATAGATGCTTTTTTTGCATTCAATAAGTATGACTGGATGCTTGAGTCGGGAGACAATATTTGCAGTACACCTTCCGTTTCAGGCGAAGATCGTATATTGCAAACAATGATTGCAGCATTTTTTCTTCTGACGCCACTTATTATTATTATCTTAAGAAAACTCTTTGTGCGAGAAATGTTTGAGTTTTGGTTATATGTAATCTCGCTCGTTATTTGTTTGGTTTGTGGTTGGTGGCTTTTTTGGGGACGGTTTATATTTTGCTATTAATAAAATCTATGAGAGTCGTTTTAACGGCTCTCATAGACAGAGAAGTTACCAGCTTACTTTCGCCTCAAATCCACCTTGTTCCGCATTCCCAAACTCAACATTCATGCCATGCAGCTTGGCGATTCGCTGGACAATTGAAAGCCCAAGTCCACTGCCGGTAGCGGTTTGTCCGGGTGGGCGATAGAAGCGTTCGCCAATTCTCGCCAGTGCCTCTGGTGTCACACCGGGGCCGTTATCCCTCACGATGAAATTATCGGCATTCAGCGTGACGTCCACCACGCTACCTTGTGGACTGTAGCGCACGGCGTTATCCAGCAAATTTCGCACCAACAAACTTAGCAATAGCGGTTGTCCGGTGCGTTTGATGCCGTGGGCATTGAGTGTCAGTCGCACGTCAATTTTCGCCTGCTGCGCCGTGTGGTAAATATCCATCACCGACGATTGCAGGAGATCTTCAAGCGGGATCTCCGCGACGTCCTGAAGGTTATCCAGTGAGTCCAGCCGCGATAGCGTGAGCAGTTGATCAACCAGACGAGTAGCACGATCGATTCCGGAATGTAATTGAAGCAGCGCTTTTTTCCGCGCCTGCGGATCATCGTCAGAGAGCTGCGCAACTTCGGTTTGCACTTTCAGCGCCGTTAACGGGCTACGAAGTTCGTGAGCTGCGTCGGAGGTAAAGCGTCGTTCACGAACCATCATCGCATGTGTGCGGGCGAACAGTTGATTCAACGACTCAACCAGTGGACGCACTTCGCTGGGTACGCCCGTCGCGTTTAGTGGTTTTTCCGAGTCAGGGTCACGCATACGTAGTGCCAGCGCCAGTTTGTTCAGCGGCGCGAGTTCACGACCCAGTAGTACCATCATGATGATTAACATAATCGGCAGTGCGACAAGCCACGGGATCAATTGCCCGGCAACAATCGCCAGCGCCATGTCTTCACGGTATTCCCATTCCTGACCAACAACGATGCGATATTTGCCATCAGGTGAGGTCATCCAGACAAAACGCCAGGGATCGTCTTCACCGACCAGTTGCCCGTCAGCAAAACCTTCCCGCTGATAGCTATAAGGAATATCTTCTCCGTTATCGCCATCGTTAAGGACCATTCTGCCGTCGTGAGTAAAGATGGCAAAGGTCAGCGCATCGTCATCAACATGACCGTGTTTTAATTTATTTGGCGTCTGTGCCATGCGATCCGCCGCGTTGATTTCGTTGAGATCGAGCGTACTTAACCGTTTGGCAAACAGCATCAGTTGGGTGTCGAACAACTCATCGACGTTATCCGTTGTTTGTTTCCAGGCGACAAAGCTGGAAAGCAGCCAGGTCACCGAGGCCAGAATTAAAAAGATTAGCGTCAGCCTGACTCGCAGACTAAGACGTTGGGTAAATTTCATTTCTCACCTAATGTGTAGCCAATACCATGAACGGTACGAATAAAATCACTGCCGAGTTTGCGTCGCAGATGATGTACATGCACTTCAACGGCATTACTGGTGACCTCTTCGTCCCAGGTATACAGTTTCTCTTCAATCAGTTTGCGCGGCAGTACCCGACCAGCGTTACGCATCAGTAATTCCAGCAGGGCAAATTCTTTTGGTTTCAGCGTTAAGGGTTCGCCAGCCAGCGTGGCGATACGTTTGCCGGGGTCGAGCATGACGTTGCCGTGGCGCAGCTCGTTGCTGGCCTGGCCGTTGGTTCGGCGCATCAGAGCTTCCAGCCTGGCGGCGACTTCTATCAACGCAAAAGGTTTACACAGATAATCGTCAGCTCCCAGACGCAGCCCTTCTACACGTTCCGCCAGCGCATCGCGCGCAGTCAGGATTAATACCGGCTCACGCTGACCTTTTTCTCGCCATTCGCGCAAAATATCGCGACCATCCATGCCCGGTAAGGTTAAATCCAGGATCACCGCATCATAAGGTGCGCTATATAGCGCCTCTTTTCCCTGACGACCTTGTGTAAACCAGTCGACGCTAAAACCCATTTTACTAAGGCCCGTTTTGATGCCGTCGCCAATCAGCATGTCATCTTCTATCAGTAAAATTCGCATTTTTTCATCCCTGCGATAACCATATTTGCTGCCAGTAAACCGTGTTGTAACGCGCTCTGTACAGCACTAAATTTTATTTTTTTCCCTTAAGAAGTTGTTAAGGACTATCTTGTTAAATGCTCGAAAACAGACATTAAAGGGAGTAATAAACATGAAAAAATTCGCAGCAGTAATCGCAGTAATGGCCCTGTGCAGTGCACCGGTGATGGCAGCAGAGCAGGGCGGTTTTTCTGGTCCATCGGCAACACAAAGTCAGGCCGGAGGATTCCAGGGGCCGAATGGCAGCGTAACGACCGTAGAAAGCGCAAAATCCCTGCGTGATGACACTTGGGTCACCCTGCGCGGCAATATCGTTGAACGTATCTCTGACGATCTCTACGTGTTCAAAGATGCCAGCGGTACTATCAATGTTGATATCGACCACAAACGCTGGAACGGCGTGACGGTGACCCCGAAAGATACCGTTGAGATTCAGGGTGAAGTCGATAAAGACTGGAACTCTGTTGAAATTGACGTCAAACAGATCCGCAAAGTAAATCCGTAATTGTTAGCGCTCCCGGGACACGTTCCCGGGAATAATTTCGCAGGGAGGCAAAATGAAAGACCTGACACTGGATGTAAATATTATCGATTTCCCACCAATCCCTGTGGCGATGTTGCCACATCGCTGTAGCCCTGAATTGCTCAACTACAGCGTGGCGAAATTTATCATGTGGCGTAAAGAAACGGGGCTTTCTCCTGTTAACCAAAGCCAGACTTTTGGTGTCGCCTGGGACGACCCTGCCACCACCGTACCGGAAGCGTTTCGCTTTGATATCTGCGGCAGCGTTAACGAACCGATTCCCGATAATCGTTATGGCGTGAGTAATGGTGAACTTACCGGTGGACGTTATGCCGTGGCCCGCCACGTTGGCGAGCTGGACGATATTTCACATACGGTATGGGGCATCATTCGCCACTGGCTGCCTGCAAGCGGCGAGAAAATGCGTAAAGCACCGATTCTGTTTCACTACACCAATCTTGCCGAAGGGGTAACAGAGCAGCGACTGGAAACGGATGTTTATGTGCCGTTGGCGTGATGAAGAATCTTTACCGGAGTGTGAGCCAAATCACTCGCGATAAGTTTGAGCGAACAATGCCACAGGCGTATTGTTGTTGGGCTTATAATTTCTCCGGTAAGGAATACCATGTATACGCGAAATTTATTATGGCTGGTCAGCCTGGTAAGTGCGGCTCCTCTCTACGCTGCTGACGTTCCCGCCAACACACCGCTCGCCCCGCAACAAGTCTTTCGTTACAACAATCATAGCGACCCAGGTACGCTCGACCCGCAAAAGGTGGAGGAGAATACTGCCGCGCAGATTGTGCTGGATCTGTTTGAAGGTCTGGTATGGATGGACGGTGAAGGCCAGGTGCAGCCCGCTCAGGCTGAACGCTGGGAGATACTGGACGGCGGCAAGCGCTATATTTTTCATCTGCGTAGCGGTTTGCAGTGGTCAGACGGTCAGCCTCTGACGGCAGAGGATTTTGTCCTCGGCTGGCAGCGCGCGGTTGACCCGAAAATGGCAAGCCCTTTTGCTGGCTATCTGGCACAGGCGCACATTAACAATGCCGCGGCTATTGTTGCGGGTAAAGCAGATGTTACATCGCTGGGTGTCAAAGCGATGGATGATCGTACTATTGAAGTTACGCTTGAGCAGCCGGTTCCTTGGTTCACGACGATGCTCGCCTGGCCGACGCTGTTCCCGGTTCCCCATCATGTAATCGCGAAATATGGCGATAGCTGGAGTAAGCCTGCGCATATGGTTTACAACGGTGCCTTTGTGCTTGATAAATGGGTAGTTAACGAAAAGATTACTGCACGCAAAAATCCAAAGTACCGCGATGCGCAACATACGGTATTGCAACAGGTTGAGTATCTGGCGCTGGATAATTCGGTCACCGGCTATAACCGCTATCGCGCGGGAGAGGTCGATCTCACCTGGGTTCCGGCGCAGCAAATTCCTGCCATTGAAAAATCACTGCCTGGCGAGCTACGAATTATCCCGCGTCTGAACAGCGAATATTACAACTTTAACCTTGATAAACCGCCATTTAACGATGTGCGGGTGCGTCGGGCGCTATATCTTACGGTTGATCGACAGCTTATTGCGCAAAAGGTACTGGGGTTGAGAACGCCCGCAACCACGCTGACGCCGCCAGAGGTAAAAGGCTTTAGCGCGACGACGTTCGATGAACTGCAAAAGCCAATGAGTGAGCGTGTCGCGATGGCAAAAGCCTTGCTGAAACAGGCGGGATACGACGCCTCTCATCCGCTACGCTTTGAGCTGTTCTACAACAAGTACGATCTGCATGAAAAAACCGCGATAGCGTTGTCTTCCGAATGGAAAAAATGGCTGGGTGCACAAGTGACGCTGCGCACAATGGAGTGGAAAACCTATCTTGATGCCCGACGAACCGGTGATTTCATGCTGTCTCGGCAGTCGTGGGATGCGACGTACAATGATGCTTCCAGCTTTCTGAACACGCTCAAAAGCGATAGTGAAGAAAACGTCGGTCACTGGAAAAATGCGCAGTATGACGCCTTACTAAACCAGGCCACGCAGATCACTGATGCGACAAAGCGTAATGCGTTGTATCAGCAGGCAGAAGTGATCATCAACCAGCAGGTACCGCTCATTCCCATCTACTATCAGCCGTTAATCAAACTGCTTAAACCCTACGTTGGCGGTTTTCCGCTGCATAATCCGCAGGATTATGTCTACAGCAAAGAGTTGTATATCAAGGCACATTGATGCCTTTATCGCCGTCGGAGCACGTCCGGCGGCGCTATTCACGCTGATCTCCTGTGACTCGACGCGGCAGATAATGTAGTATCTCCGGCAATATTGCCCCTTTGAAGGCTGGCGAATAAGTTGAGGAATCAGAATTAATGAGCGATATGGCAGAGCGCCTTGCGCTACATGAATTTACGGAAAACGCCTACTTAAATTACTCCATGTACGTAATCATGGACCGTGCGTTGCCGTTTATTGGTGATGGTCTGAAACCTGTTCAGCGCCGCATTGTGTATGCGATGTCTGAACTGGGCCTGAATGCCAGCGCCAAATTTAAAAAATCGGCCCGTACCGTCGGTGACGTACTGGGTAAATACCATCCGCACGGCGATAGCGCTTGTTATGAAGCGATGGTCCTGATGGCGCAGCCGTTCTCTTACCGTTATCCGCTGGTTGATGGTCAGGGGAACTGGGGCGCGCCGGACGATCCGAAATCGTTCGCAGCAATGCGTTACACCGAATCCCGGTTGTCGAAATATTCCGAGCTGCTATTGAGCGAGCTGGGGCAGGGGACGGCTGACTGGGTGCCAAACTTCGACGGCACTTTGCAGGAGCCGAAAATGCTACCTGCCCGTTTGCCGAACATTTTGCTTAACGGCACCACCGGTATTGCCGTCGGTATGGCGACCGATATTCCACCGCATAACCTGCGTGAAGTGGCTCAGGCAGCAATCGCGTTAATCGACCAGCCGAAAACCACGCTCGACCAGCTGCTGGATATCGTGCAGGGGCCGGATTATCCGACCGAAGCGGAAATCATCACCTCGCGTGCCGAGATCCGTAAAATCTACGAAAATGGTCGCGGTTCTGTGCGTATGCGCGCGGTGTGGAAGAAAGAAGATGGGGCGGTGGTTATCAGCGCATTGCCGCATCAGGTTTCAGGTGCGCGTGTACTGGAGCAAATTGCTGCGCAAATGCGCAACAAAAAGCTGCCGATGGTTGACGATCTGCGCGATGAATCTGACCACGAGAATCCGACCCGTCTGGTGATTGTGCCGCGTTCCAACCGCGTGGATATGGATCAGGTGATGAACCACCTCTTCGCAACCACCGATCTGGAAAAGAGCTATCGTATTAACCTCAATATGATCGGTCTGGATGGTCGTCCGGCGGTGAAAAACCTGCTGGAAATTCTCTCCGAATGGCTGGTGTTCCGCCGCGATACCGTGCGCCGCCGACTGAACTATCGTCTGGAGAAAGTCCTCAAGCGCCTGCATATCCTTGAAGGTTTGCTGGTGGCGTTTCTCAATATCGACGAAGTGATTGAGATCATTCGCAATGAAGATGAACCGAAACCGGCGCTGATGTCGCGCTTTGGCCTCACGGAAACCCAGGCGGAAGCGATCCTCGAATTGAAACTGCGTCATCTTGCCAAACTGGAAGAGATGAAGATTCGCGGTGAGCAGAGTGAGCTGGAAAAAGAGCGCGACCAGTTGCAGGGCATTCTGGCGTCCGAGCGTAAAATGAATAACCTGCTGAAGAAAGAACTGCAGGCAGACGCGCAAGCCTACGGTGACGATCGTCGTTCGCCGTTGCAGGAACGCGAAGAAGCGAAAGCGATGAGTGAGCACGACATGCTGCCGTCGGAACCCGTCACCATTGTGCTGTCGCAGATGGGCTGGGTACGCAGCGCTAAAGGCCATGACATCGACGCGCCGGGCCTGAATTATAAAGCGGGTGATAGTTTCAAAGCAGCGGTGAAAGGTAAGAGCAACCAACCGGTAGTGTTTGTTGACTCCACCGGTCGTAGCTATGCTATCGACCCGATTACGCTGCCGTCGGCGCGTGGTCAGGGCGAACCGCTCACCGGCAAATTAACGTTGCCGCCTGGGGCGACCGTTGACCATATGCTGATGGAAAGCGACGATCAGAAACTGCTGATGGCTTCCGATGCGGGTTACGGTTTCGTCTGTACCTTTAACGATCTGGTGGCGCGTAACCGTGCAGGTAAGGCTTTGATCACCTTACCGGAAAATGCCCATGTTATGCCGCCGGTGGTGATTGAAGATGCTTCCGATATGCTGCTGGCAATCACTCAGGCAGGCCGTATGTTGATGTTCCCGGTAAGCGATCTGCCGCAGTTGTCGAAGGGTAAAGGCAACAAGATTATCAACATTCCGTCGGCAGAAGCCGCGCGCGGCGAGGATGGTCTGGCGCAACTGTACGTTCTGCCGCCGCAAAGCACGCTGACCATTCATGTTGGGAAACGCAAAATTAAACTGCGTCCGGAAGAGCTACAGAAAGTCACTGGCGAACGTGGACGCCGCGGTACGTTGATGCGCGGTTTGCAGCGTATCGATCGTGTCGAGATCGACTCTCCTCGCCGCACCAGCAGCGGCGATAGCGAAGAGTAGTATGCCGGGGAGGGTATTGCTTCCTCCCGCTTGCAAGGAACGCCGGATGAAACGTTAAGTCGTCATCCGGCAGCATATTCAACCCCCGGAAACGATAAAAATTCCCTTGAAACCGTTGTTTATTCATGCGTTGCGATTAACAATACGCTTTTCCAGAGAGCGGCTTTTAACAATGCCCTAACCTGATTTCAGGTGACGTACAATGCCAGTCTCTCAGACCTTCAGAGGGTGTTATGCTATATATCTTTCGTCTTATTATTACCGTGATTTACAGCATCTTAGTCTGTGTATTCGGCTCCATTTACTGCCTTTTCAGCCCGCGTAACCCGAAACATGTAGCCACCTTTGGGCATATGTTTGGTCGTCTTGCGCCGCTGTTCGGCCTGAAAGTTGAGTGTCGCAAACCTGCAGATGCTGAAAGCTACGGCAATGCTATTTATATTGCTAACCACCAGAACAACTATGACATGGTGACAGCATCGAACATCGTGCAACCGCCGACGGTGACGGTAGGTAAAAAGAGTTTGCTGTGGATCCCCTTCTTTGGTCAGTTGTACTGGCTAACCGGCAACTTATTGATCGACAGAAATAACCGCACTAAAGCTCACGGCACCATTGCAGAAGTAGTGAATCACTTCAAAAAACGCCGTATTTCCATCTGGATGTTCCCGGAAGGTACCCGCAGCCGTGGTCGCGGCCTGCTGCCGTTCAAGACCGGAGCATTTCACGCGGCAATTGCGGCAGGCGTCCCGATTATTCCCGTGTGCGTCTCTACAACTTCGAATAAGATTAATCTTAATCGACTGCACAACGGCTTGGTTATTGTCGAAATGCTGCCGCCAATTGACGTGAGTCAGTATGGTAAAGACCAGGTTCGCGAGTTGGCTGCCCATTGTCGTTCGATAATGGAACAAAAAATCGCTGAGCTCGATAAAGAAGTCGCAGAACGCGAAGCCGCCGGAAGAGTTTAAGTCGGCAATCTGTATTTTTGCGGGAACACTTTCCTGCACGGTATTACTTTAGCCAGTTTTACATGGAGCAAATATGTCACTCAGTCGGCGTCAGTTCATTCAGGCATCGGGGATTGCACTTTGTGCAGGCGCTGTTCCCCTGAAGGCCAGCGCAGCCGGGCAACAGCAACCGCTACCCGTTCCGCCGCTGCTTGAATCTCGCCGTGGGCAACCGCTGTTTATGACTGTACAACGTGCGCACTGGTCATTTACGCCAGGAACGCGCGCATCGGTCTGGGGAATCAATGGTCGTTACCTGGGGCCGACTATCCGCGTCTGGAAGGGCGATGATGTTAAGCTGATCTACAGTAACCGCCTGACAGAAAATGTCTCAATGACGGTGTCTGGTTTACAGGTGCCTGGCCCGCTGATGGGCGGTCCGGCACGGATGATGTCGCCAAACGCTGACTGGGCACCCGTATTACCCATTCGCCAGAACGCAGCGACATTGTGGTATCACGCTAATACCCCCAATCGCACGGCTCAGCAGGTCTATAATGGCCTTGCCGGAATGTGGCTGGTGGAAGATGAAGTCAGCAAGTCGCTGCCTATCCCCAACCATTATGGTGTGGATGATTTTCCGGTCATTATCCAGGATAAACGGCTGGATAATTTTGGTACGCCAGAATACAACGAACCGGGAAGCGGCGGCTTTGTTGGAGATACGCTGCTGGTCAACGGTGTACAAAGCCCGTACGTTGAAGTCTCGCGTGGCTGGGTGCGCTTGCGTCTGTTGAACGCGTCGAACTCTCGTCGCTATCAACTACAGATGAGCGATGGTCGCCCGTTACATGTGATTTCTGGCGATCAGGGATTCTTGCCTGCTCCTGTATCGGTGAAGCAACTTTCGCTGGCACCGGGCGAGCGCCGCGAGATTCTGGTGGATATGAGCAACGGTGATGAAGTGTCGATCACCTGTGGCGAAGCGGCGAGCATTGTTGATCGTATTCGTGGCTTCTTTGAGCCATCCAGCATTCTGGTTTCTACGCTGGTGCTCACGTTGCGCCCAACCGGGCTACTGCCGCTGGTTACTGACAGCCTGCCGATGCGCCTGCTGCCAACTGAAATTATGGCCGGTTCGCCGATTCGCAGTCGCGATATCAGTCTGGGTGATGACCCGGGTATCAATGGGCAGCTGTGGGACGTCAACCGTATTGATGTCACCGCGCAGCAAGGAACGTGGGAACGCTGGACGGTACGCGCGGACGAGCCGCAAGCGTTCCATATTGAAGGCGTGATGTTCCAGATCCGTAACGTGAATGGCGCGATGCCGTTCCCGGAAGACAGAGGCTGGAAAGATACCGTTTGGGTTGACGGACAAGTGGAGCTGCTTGTTTATTTCGGTCAGCCTTCCTGGGCGCACTTCCCGTTCTACTTCAACAGTCAGACGCTGGAAATGGCGGACCGTGGCTCGATTGGGCAATTGTTGGTCAATCCGGTACCGTAATCGCCATACTCGCCCGAGAGGGCGAGTATGGAATACTTTTCGATTTCTCTTTCGTTCCGGCTTATAATCCCCGGCCTTTGATTATTTTTTTATCATTTCTGGAAGCAAAATGAGCTCTATCTCCCTGATCCAACCGGATCGCGACCTGTTCTCTTGGCCGCAGTACTGGGCCGCCTGTTTTGGACCGGCACCGTTTTTGCCGATGTCTCGTGAAGAGATGGATCAACTTGGCTGGGATAGCTGCGACATCATTTTGGTTACTGGCGACGCGTATGTCGATCACCCCAGCTTTGGGATGGCGATTTGCGGTCGTATGCTTGAAGCGCAGGGCTTTCGTGTCGGGATCATCGCCCAGCCAGACTGGAGCAGCAAAGACGACTTTATGCGTCTGGGTAAACCGAATCTGTTTTTCGGTGTTACCGCAGGCAACATGGACTCGATGATCAACCGTTACACTGCCGATCGCCGTTTGCGTCATGACGATGCCTACACGCCAGATAACGTCGCGGGTAAGCGCCCGGATCGTGCCACCCTGGTTTATACCCAACGTTGTAAAGAGGCGTGGAAAGATGTGCCGGTGATCCTCGGCGGTATTGAGGCCAGTCTGCGTCGTACCGCACATTATGATTACTGGTCCGATACCGTACGCCGTTCAGTGCTGGTGGATTCTAAGGCCGACATGCTGATGTTCGGTAACGGTGAGCGTCCGCTGGTGGAAGTGGCGCATCGTCTGGCGATGGGTGAGCCGATTAGTGAAATCCGCGATGTGCGTAATACCGCGATTATCGTAAAAGAGGCGTTGCCAGGCTGGAGCGGTGTGGATTCCACCCGTCTTGATACTCCTGGGAAAATCGACCCGATCCCGCATCCGTATGGTGAAGATTTGCCGTGCGCGGATAACAAACCGGTGGCCCCGAAAAAGCAGGAAGCGAAAGCCGTAACCGTGCAGCCACCGCGCCCGAAACCGTGGGAAAAAACTTACGTGTTGTTGCCTTCATTCGAGAAAGTGAAGGGCGATAAAGTGCTGTACGCTCATGCTTCGCGTATTCTGCACCACGAAACCAACCCAGGCTGCGCGCGTGCGCTGATGCAAAAACATGGCGACCGCTATGTATGGATCAACCCGCCTGCCATCCCGCTTTCTACCGAAGAGATGGACAGCGTCTTTGCGCTGCCGTACAAGCGCGTGCCGCATCCGGCTTACGGTAATGCCCGAATTCCGGCTTACGAAATGATCCGTTTCTCTGTCAACATTATGCGCGGCTGCTTTGGCGGCTGCTCTTTCTGCTCTATTACCGAGCATGAAGGTCGCATTATTCAGAGCCGTTCGGAAGATTCGATCATCAACGAGATTGAAGCGATCCGCGACACCGTGCCAGGCTTTACGGGCGTGATTTCCGATCTCGGTGGGCCAACTGCCAACATGTATATGTTGCGCTGCAAATCGCCGCGCGCAGAGCAGACTTGCCGCCGTTTATCGTGCGTTTACCCGGATATTTGTCCTCATATGGACACTAACCACGAACCGACGATCAACCTCTATCGCCGCGCGCGTGATCTGAAAGGCATTAAAAAGATCCTCATCGCTTCCGGCGTGCGTTATGACATCGCCGTGGAAGATCCGCGCTATATCAAAGAGCTGGCGACCCATCATGTTGGCGGTTATCTGAAGATTGCCCCGGAACATACCGAAGAAGGGCCGTTATCGAAGATGATGAAGCCGGGCATGGGCAGTTATGACCGCTTTAAAGAGCTGTTCGATACCTACTCGAAACAGGCAGGTAAAGAGCAATATCTGATCCCGTATTTCATCTCGGCACACCCCGGTACGCGTGATGAAGATATGGTGAATCTGGCGCTGTGGCTGAAAAAGCATCGCTTCCGTCTCGACCAGGTACAGAACTTCTACCCGTCGCCGTTGGCTAACTCCACCACCATGTATTACACCGGGAAAAACCCGCTGGCGAAGATTGGTTACAAGAGTGAAGACGTCTTCGTACCGAAGGGCGACAAACAGCGTCGTTTGCATAAAGCGTTGTTGCGTTACCACGATCCGGCAAACTGGCCGTTAATTCGCCAGGCGCTGGAAGCGATGGGTAAAAAGCATCTGATTGGCAGCCGTCGTGATTGTTTAGTGCCTGCGCCAACCATCGAAGAGATGCGCGAAGCCCGCCGTCAGAACCGCAATACCCGTCCGGCGTTGACTAAACATACGCCGATGGCGACCCAGCGTCAGACACCTGCTACGGCAAAAAAAGCGTCGTCTACGCCATCTCGCCCGGTGAATGCTGGTGCAAAGAAACGGCCTAAAGCGGCGGTTGGTCGTTAAGTGAAATGTGCCCGGCAGCAATGATACTGCCGGGAAATTTATAACCTTGGTTTATAAGGACTGTTACGAACGTCTAAGCGGTAATGCGCTCTTGCTGTTTCGTCTTTAACTTGCTGAATTTCCGGACGCAGGGCGCCAATATCCTGTTGCAGTTGATTAATTTTGTTATTCAATGCCTGAATATCATGTTCCAGGTGTTCAATTTTGGCATTGCTGGTACAGCCAACAAGACACAGCGCCAGCGGAATGGATAAGATAAGTTTGTTCATTATGAATTCCAGAACCGTCATTCCGCATACATACGCAAGCAGCGCAGGCAATCAAAATAGTCCTGGGCGTCAAGACGCGTATTGGCTCTGTTAGCGTCGGATTTGGCAGCATAGATTTGTGGGCGTAATGCTTTCATATCCTGCTCAAGCCGGGCGATTTTGGCATTTAATCTTTGCACATTGCTCGCCAGCTGATTGACCTTTTGCTCATTGACGCAGCCACTGAGCAAGCAGGTTGCCAGAACAACAGCTCCCACGGTGAAAATCGTTTTCATATAGTGTTCCCTTTTATTTATTGTTCCGACTAATTGTTATTTTATTCAGCTCATTGCTTTAATCTGGCGGCGGTTTTCACCTCAATCTGTTTAAGTAAGCTGCCGCTGTTTGGACGGATAAAATCAGCGATTTCCCACTTACCTTCGCGCCGCTGTAAAACCAGTTCTTGCTCTTCATTGTTGCCATTGGTCAGCGTAAAACGAACATGAATGCGGGCGGAATCGGCGGTTTTCTCCAGGACAAGGATTTCATCAACGCGTGAAAATAGTGACTCTTCGCCAAAACAGATCGGATTGTCGTAAATAAATTGCCGTTCTATTTGCATATCTTCATCGGGATTGTTGGCAGTCTTGAAGGTGGTTTTATAGAAGGCATTGACCGCCTGGCGGTAAGAGTCGGAAACCACCCACGTCCACGGCCAGCTATAATCAGCAATATGTTCAAAGAGTTCGGCAACAAAGGCTTCCGGCTGTTCTTTTTGCAACGAAGCTACAGCGGCCAGCGTTTTTTCATTCTCGCTATTAACTGCTTGTAAGACGCTGCCATGATTGCTGACAATATCGTCAATGACCCAACGACCATTTTCCGCCACCATTTTCAGTGTCTGCGTGGTCTTTTCTTTATCGTCTTTAAAGATACGAAAGCGCACAACGGCATCGGCATGATCGGCGTCAGGTTGGGTTATCGCTACGCTTTCTAACACCAGATCGCCAAAATCCTGACAATCACAAACCGGATCATAATCCAGCCAGCCAATATTGCCCGGCAGCGTAAGATTGTCGTTCAGGGTAAGCGCCTGTTGAATACGCGCAGAAGTTATCGCTCGCTCTCCGGTTTCACCAAAATAAGGCGTACTGGCATCTGATTTATAGTTCTGATAAATCTGCCGGACTGTTTGTTCTACGGTCTGTGAAGGAGGCTGCGCGTGTACGGTAAAACTTGCCAGGGCTGCTAAAAACAGAAGTATTATTTTCATCTGTTTTTCACCTCTCCGTTGCGTTTATCCCGGGTGTAGATGAATTGTTCCTTTAAGAGCTTCCGGCTCTGCATGATGATGTCCTTATATTTGGCATTCCTGAACAAGGAAGAGTAACAATGGGCGTGACGCGAGGGGAATAAATGATTTCTGAAAAGTCCGGTAGCGGAACATTACCGCCACCGGGAGAATTTGCGCGTTAGCCGCCGAACTGGTCGGGATCGGGGCCGAGGCGTTTGCCCTGGTCGAGTTTGGCAATTTCACCTAGCTCGTCTTTGTCGAGACGGAAATCCCAGACATCAAAGTTTTCGGCAATACGTGAAGGTGTTACCGATTTCGGGATCACCACCAGGCCGTTATCCAGATGCCAGCGGATAACAATCTGCGCCGGGGTTTTGCCGTATTTATCTGCCAGATCGCGAATGACTTTCTGATCGAAAACGCCTTTCCCACCTTGCGCTAATGGGCTCCAGGATTCGGTCTGGATTTTGTGTGTCGCGTTCCAGGCGTGAAGCTGGCGTTGCTGCATCAGCGGGTGGAGTTCAATCTGGTTTATCACCGGCGTCACGCCAGTTTCATCAATCAGGCGTTGCAGGTGATGGATCTGGAAGTTGCACACGCCGATGCTTTTGATTAAGCCCTCTTTTTGCAATTCGATCATGCCCTTCCATGCTTCGACATAGTGGTCGATAGCAGGAACGGGCCAGTGCATTAAGTAAAGGTCGACATAATCAAGCTGGAGTTTTTTCAGGCTGTCGAGCAGGGCTTCGCGGGGGCGCTTGTGGTCGTCGTTCCAAAGTTTAGTGGTGATGAACAGTTCTTCTCTGTTAACTGAGGCATTTTTCAGGGCTTTGCCGACACCTTCTTCGTTCTTATAGGCCGCGGCGGTATCAATCGAGCGATAACCCACGTCTAACGCTTTTTGAATGGCAGTGATTACTTCCTCATTACTTGCTTGCCAGACGCCCAGGCCCAACTGGGGCATGACATTGCCATCCTGTAGCTTAATAACGGTTGGATTAGCCATACGTTCCTCCTTTATATGAACTCACCGGAGCTGGCTCCGGTGAGGTGTTGTGAACTTAAGTCTGGACGAAATGCCCGAAAACGAAAGTTTGAGGCGTAAAAAGCTTAGCGGGCGGCTTCGTATATGCGGCGGCTGACATCCAGCGTAATGTCATGATTTTCGCCCAGTTGGGTCATACCGTGCTCTTCCAGTTTTTTCAACAAAGCCGGGATGGAGCTGCCGTCCAGACCGTAGTCGGAGAGGTGGGTCGGCACGCCTAATTGCTCAAAGAAATTGCGGGTTGCGGCAATCGCGGCGTCAATACGCTCATCGTCGGAACCTTCTGTGATGTTCCAGACGCGTTCAGCATATTGCAGCAGCTTAGCGCGCTTGGTATCGCGTTTTTCATTCCACAGTGCAGGCAGGACGATAGCCAGTGTTTGCGCGTGATCCAGACCGTGCATCGCAGTCAGTTCGTGGCCCAGCATATGCGTTGCCCAGTCCTGCGGTACGCCAGCGCCGATCAAACCGTTCAGCGCCTGAGTCGCCGCCCACATAACGTTGGCGCGCACATCGTAGTTTTCTGGCTCTTTCAGGGCTTTCGGACCATCTTCGATCAGCGTCAACAAAATGCCTTCTGCGAAACGGTCCTGAATTTTGGCATCAACCGGTTTGGTAACATACTGTTCCACGGTGTGCACAAAGGCATCCACTACACCGTTAGCCACCTGACGCGGCGGTAGAGTGTAGGTATAAACCGGATCGAGCACGGCAAATACCGGTTGAACATGGGCAGAATGGAATGCCTGCTTGTCGCCTGTGGTTTTACGGGAGATCACTGCGCCTGCGTTGGATTCTGAACCGGTTGCTGGCAGCGTCAGCACACAGCCCATCGGGATGGCGCTTTTAATCTCTTTACCGCCCGTTTGTAGAATGTGCCACGGATCGATATTTTCTGGATAGTTAGCCGCCGCAGCGATAAATTTGGTGCCGTCCAGTACAGAACCGCCGCCAACCGCCAGCAGGAAGGTTACTTTCTGTTCGCGAACCAGTTTCACGGCATTCATCAGCGTTTCATAAGCCGGGTTTGGCTCAATACCGCCAAATTCCAGCACGTCCATGCCTTTCAGGGCATCCAGAACTTGATCGAGAACGCCGGTTTTTTTCACGCTGCCGCCGCCGTAGGTAATCAATACGCGTGCATCGTGAGGAATTTGCTCGCGTAAACCAGCGATTGCGCCTTTACCAAACAGAATGCGGGTTGGGGTGTGCAGATTAAAGTTGTTCATTACTTGCTCCCTTTGCTGGGTCAATATGAGGGCAGAGATCGGTCTGCCTGATGTTTTTCATTGTGGTCGCCAGCGCCGTACCTCTCAATGCTCATTTCTGCCAATGTCTTGCCTATTTCTCCAGAGTGCTGGAGAAATGCTACAAAATTGCGCACAATCAAATTGCCGCATTATTCCTAAGAAATTACGCGATATGAAACGTGAAGAGATTTGCCGCTTGCTGGCGGGTAAAGTTAATAAACTGAAAAATAAAGAAAATAGTTTGTCAGAGCTATTGCCCGATGTGCGTTTGTTGTATGGCGAGACGCCTTTCGCACGTACGCCGGTGATGTACGAGCCCGGCATCATAATTCTCTTTTCTGGGCATAAAATCGGTTATATCAATGAACGCGTGTTTCGTTATGATGCCAATGAATATCTGCTGCTGACGGTGCCGTTGCCGTTTGAGTGCGAAACTTATGCCACGTCAGAGGTACCGCTGGCAGGGGTGCGTCTCAATGTCGATGTTTTGCAGTTACAAGAGCTGTTGATGGACATTGGCGAAGATGAGCATTTTCGGCCGTCGATGGCAGCCAGCGGGATTAACTCTGCCACGTTATCAGAAGAGATTTTATGTGCGGCGGAGCGGTTACTCGATGTGATGGAGCGACCGCTGGATGCGCGTATTCTCGGCAAACAGATCATCCGCGAAATTCTGTACTACGTGCTGACCGGACCTTGCGGTGGCGCGTTACTGGCGCTGGTCAGCCGTCAGACCCACTTCAGCCTGATTAGTCGCGTGCTGAAACGAATTGAGAATAAATACACCGAAAACCTGAGCGTCGAGCAACTGGCGGCAGAAGCCAACATGAGCGTATCGGCGTTCCACCATAATTTTAAGTCTGTCACTAGCACCTCGCCGTTGCAGTATTTGAAGAATTACCGTCTGCATAAGGCGCGGATGATGATTATCCACGACGGCATGAAGGCCAGTGCAGCAGCGATGCGCGTCGGCTACGAAAGCGCGTCGCAATTTAGCCGTGAGTTTAAACGTTACTTTGGTGTGACACCGGGGGAGGATGCGGCAAGAATGCGGGCGATGCAGGGGAGTTAAATGCGTTCCCGGTACCGCAACCGGGAACGGGGGAAATTGTCAGGCGTTACAGTATTTCTTTTTAATCACCACAAACAGCGTGCCTAACAAGCCTGCAGTTAACAAGGCAATCGGCAGGATCATCAGGAATGTCATTACCTGATCTTCATGCCGTTTAACGAACGGAATCATGCTTAAGGCATAGCCGAAACTGGTTACTACGCTGACCCACAGCAATCCGCTTAGCCAGTTGAAAAACTGGAAGCGGCGGTTTGGCAGACCGGAAATACCCGCCATGGTTGGCAACAGCGTACGGACAAATGCGAGAAAACGTCCAGCCAGCAGCGCCAGCAGACCGTGACGGTCAAACATACAGGTAGCACGCTGGTGATATTTGGCAGGAAGCTGTGCCAGCCAGCCTTTCACCGTTTTAGTATTCCCTAACCAGCGCCCCTGAATATAACTTAACCAGCAGCCCAGACTTGCTGCGGCGGTCAGAATCGCAATCGTAGGCAGAAAATCCATAACCCCCTGGGCAATCAATGCGCCTGCCAGTATCAACAAGCTGTCGCCTGGCAAAAATGAGGCGGGCAGCAGGCCGTTTTCTAAAAACAGCGTGGCAAACATGACAAAGTAAACAACGCTAACAATATGAGGATCCGCCAGCGCGGCAAAGTCGTGTTGCCAGAGCGCAGCGATGATATCTTGAATAACAGCCATGGACTTTCCTGTGGAACAGCGTTTAAGCCTTTATCTGCCTATTGTACTCCTGAATCGTCCGGGACGCCTTGATCCCGGACGCAACAATTTAAGACTTTTCACAATAAAATGTCTGCAAAATTGTCCAAAAGTGGCAATGTTATACAATTCGCGCAAAACCGGCGTCCAGATCGGCAATCAAATCATCGACATCTTCCAGACCAATATGCAGGCGAATCAAGGTCCCGCTAAAATCGATCTTGCCTTGTGGACGAATGGCGGCGATATGTTCTGGTTGATTTGCCAGGATCAACGATTCATAACCGCCCCACGAGTAGGCCATGCTGAATAAACTGAAGTTATCCAGATAGTTCGCCAGCTCTTCATCATTGA
Organism: Escherichia sp. MOD1-EC5189; assembly: GCF_002966045.1. Classification (NCBI taxonomy): domain Bacteria; kingdom Pseudomonadati; phylum Pseudomonadota; class Gammaproteobacteria; order Enterobacterales; family Enterobacteriaceae; genus Escherichia; species Escherichia sp. MOD1-EC5189. The sequence goes on from NZ_PTRX01000006.1 coordinate 162,425, forward strand.
GTTTTTTCTTAAGCACAAAGGAAAATAGCCCGCTGCTACCTGTAAAGTCTCGTTTCCAGAATTCGTGGCCTTTACTGCCAGGCAGAGCAGGGTGGTTAACTCGCGCTACTTGCGGATGTTCTGCCAGCCATTCAGCCACTTTCAGACTGCTTTCATGATGTTGACGCAGGCGAACACCCAAAGTGCGCAGGCCACGGCTGGTTATATAGGCGGTATCGGCATCAACCATCTGGCCCATCAGATAGGCATTCTCCCGCAGCTGCTCCCAGCAACGGGCATTGCACACGGCAGTGCCAATCATCGCATCTGAATGCCCCACCAGATATTTGGTAGCGGCCTGAATGGAAACATCGATGCCAAAATCCAGCGCCTTAAACAGCACACCGGCCGCCCAGGTGTTATCGATCATAATGATGGCATCCGGCACCACACTGCGCACGGCGGCAACAATCGCCGGAACGTCGTGGACTTCCATGGTGATGGAGCCTGGGGATTCCAGAAACACGATTTTAGTGTTTGGCTGCACATGTTTAACGATATTTGCGCCAATCAGCGGATCAAACCACGATGTCGTTACGCCCAGTTTGCTGAGGATTTTGCTACAGAAATCCTGACTCGGTTCATAGGCGGTGTTGGTCATCAACACATGATCGCCCTGTTCGACAAAAGCAAGAATAGAATTAGCAACCGCCGCCGCCCCGCAGGGGAACAGCACGCAGCCTGCGCCACCTTCCAGTTCGCACATCGCTTCTTGTAAGGAGAAATGGGTTAACGTTCCGCGCCGTCCATAAAACAACTCGCCATTGGCGCGATTGCGCGTCGCGTGTTTTTTGGCTTCCACACTGTCAAAGACCAGCGAAGAAGCGCGCTGAATCACGCTATTTACCGCGCCGAGAGTGTATTTTTTGCTGCGTCCTGCGTTCACCAGTTGAGTATCAAGCTTTTTGTCCGCCATCTCGGGATTCCTGTTTTTATACGTCTGGATGTCTAAACTAGCATGAATATTCGCGGGCGCATCCTGAAGAATTGGCATAAAGCAGAAAATTTTCGCAAATGGCGTGCTGGTGACTTTTTTACTGCGTAAACGCAAGGAAAAGAAAACAAAGGTACGGCAGTATGCAAATAGTAATGAGAACGACTATCAATTCGACGTCGTTTTGATATTATTATGCGCAGATTTTGTGATTTGCGTCCTGGAGATACACAGTGGGTAATAATTTAATGCAGACGGATCTTTCCGTCTGGGGTATGTATCAGCACGCCGATATTGTCGTTAAGTGCGTGATGATTGGGCTTATTTTGGCGTCCGTAGTCACCTGGGCAATCTTCTTCAGTAAGAGCGTTGAGTTCTTCAATCAGAAGCGTCGCCTGAAACGCGAACAGCAACTGCTGGCCCAAGCGCGTTCCTTGAACCAGGCCAACGATATCGCCGCTGATTTTGGTAGCAAAAGCTTAAGCCTGCATTTGCTCAATGAAGCGCAGGATGAGCTGGAACTGTCAGAAGGCAGCGACGATAACGAAGGTATTAAAGAACGTACCAGCTTCCGTCTGGAGCGTCGGGTCGCTGCAGTGGGTCGTCAAATGGGCCGCGGTAACGGCTACCTTGCAACCATCGGCGCGATTTCGCCGTTTGTGGGCCTCTTTGGTACGGTCTGGGGCATCATGAACAGCTTTATCGGTATTGCGCAAACGCAGACCACTAACCTGGCCGTCGTTGCGCCGGGTATCGCAGAAGCTCTGTTAGCAACGGCAATCGGCCTCGTGGCAGCGATTCCGGCGGTCGTTATCTATAACGTATTTGCACGTCAGATTGGCGGCTTTAAAGCGATGCTGGGTGATGTCGCAGCGCAGGTATTATTGCTGCAAAGTCGTGACCTGGATCTGGAAGCCAGCGCCGCTGCGCATCCGGTTCGTGTCGCCCAAAAATTACGCGCAGGATAATGTCCGATGGCAATGCATCTTAACGAAAACCTTGACGATAACGGCGAAATGCATGATATCAACGTGACGCCGTTTATCGACGTGATGTTGGTTCTGCTGATTATCTTTATGGTGGCAGCGCCGTTAGCGACGGTAGATGTGAAGGTGAACTTGCCTGCTTCTACCAGCACGCCGCAGCCTCGTCCGGAAAAACCGGTTTATCTGTCGGTGAAGGCGGACAACTCGATGTTTATCGGTAACGATCCGGTCACCGATGAAACAATGGTTACAGCGCTGAATGCGTTAACCGAAGGTAAGAAAGATACCACTATCTTCTTCCGTGCGGATAAAACCGTCGATTACGAGACGTTGATGAAGGTAATGGATATGCTGCATCAGGCGGGTTACCTGAAGATAGGTCTGGTCGGCGAAGAAACTGCCAAAGCGAAGTAAAGACAATTGCCTGATGCGCTACGCTTATCAGGCCTACAAAATATATTGCAACATATTGAATTTGCATGACATGTAGGCCGGATAAGGCGTTTAGACCGCATCCGGCAAGAGTTAAATGCATAATGATGCCCGGTTGCTTTTCGCAACCGGGCATTTTTTTAGCCTAAATGTTCGCCGCCGCACACGCCGTGTACTTCTGCAGTGACATAGCTCGACTCCTGACTTGCCAGATAAACATACACTGGGGCCAGCTCCGCCGGTTGTCCTGCACGTTTCATTGGTGTTTGCTGACCAAACTGCGGGATCTTATCCTGCGTTTGTCCACCGGAAATTTGCAGTGCTGTCCAGATCGGGCCTGGCGCAACAATATTCACCCGAATACCTTTCTCCGCGACCTGTTTTGCCAGGCCTCGGCTGTAGTTCAGAATCGCCGCCTTCGTAGCCGCATAGTCCAGTAAATGCGGGCTTGGCTGGTATGCCTGGATTGACGAAGTGGTGATGATACTGGCACCTTTCGGTAGCAGGGGGATCGCTTCCTGGGTTAGCCAGAACAGCGCGAAAACGTTAATGGCAAAGGTCTTTTGAAACTGTTCGCTGGTGAGGTCTGCAATATCAGGAATAGCAACCTGTTTCCCGGCGACCAGCGCCATAATATCCAGCCCGCCTAACGCCTTATGCGCTTCGTGAACCAGCGAACGGGCAAACTTCTCATCGCTTAAATCGCCAGGCAGCAGGACGGCTTTGCGTCCGCATTCTTCAATGATCTTTTTCACATCCTGAGCGTCTTCTTCTTCCACGGGAAGATAACTGATCGCTACGTCAGCGCCTTCACGCGCGTAAGCTATGGCGGCAGCACGACCGATTCCGGAATCGCCCCCTGTCACCAGTGCTTTACGATCTTTCAGGCGACCGCTACCAACATAGGTTTTCTCGCCGCAATCCGGCACCGGTGTCATTTTCGCCTGGATGCCTGGCGTCGGTTGTTTCTGTTTGGGATATTCACCAGTGTAATACTGCGTGGTCGGGTCTTTTAAATGAGACATTGTTTTTCTCCCTTCAGGTTCAACGTCCTTTAAGGGTAGACGCTCTCGATGCGTTGATAAGGGAACCAGGAAGATCCCTAAACCTCGGATTTATGCGACAAAGGTTTAACGGATATGTTGATTTGCTGTTGCGTGCTGTTTACTCAATTGCGATATACTGTTGCCCGTTTTAACTACACGACAGGAATGTATGGAACGTTTTCTTGAAAATGCAATGTATGCTTCTCGCTGGCTGCTTGCCCCCGTGTACTTTGGCCTTTCGCTGGCGTTAGTTGCTCTGGCGCTGAAGTTCTTCCAGGAGATTATTCACGTACTGCCGAATATCTTCTCGATGGCGGAATCAGATTTGATCCTCGTGTTGCTGTCGCTGGTGGATATGACGCTGGTTGGCGGTTTGCTGGTGATGGTGATGTTTTCCGGTTATGAGAATTTCGTCTCGCAGCTGGATATCTCCGAGAACAAAGAGAAGCTGAACTGGCTGGGGAAAATGGACGCAACGTCGCTGAAAAACAAAGTAGCAGCGTCGATTGTGGCAATTTCTTCCATTCACTTACTGCGCGTCTTTATGGATGCGAAAAATGTCCCTGATAACAAACTGATGTGGTACGTCATTATCCATCTGACGTTTGTGCTCTCTGCATTTGTGATGGGCTATCTTGACCGACTGACTCGTCATAATCACTGATCTGATTCGGGCGCGGTTCTCGCGCCCGTTATTAACAGGTCATTTATCGGAAGACGCCTGCCACAGATTCAGCTCGCCATCGGCGATATGCTGATCAATCTGCGCCAGCTCCTCGGTGCTAAATGTCAGATTATTCAGCGCCTGCACGTTCTCCTCAAGTTGCTCCGCGCGGCTGGCACCAATCAATACCGACGTCACTCGCTCATCTTTCAGCAACCAGCTTAACGCCATTTGCGCCATTGATTGTCCACGCTGCTGTGCCATTTCATTCAATAACCGCAGGCTGTTGAGGTTGGCTTCGGTGAGCATTTTCGGCGTCAGGCCACGAACTTTATTCCCTTCACGATGCATACGTGAATTTTCAGGAATACCGTTGAGATATTTGCCGGTCAGCAATCCCTGAGCCAGAGGAGTAAAGGCAATGCAGCCCACGCCGTTATGTTGCAGGGTATCCAGCAGGCCGCTTTTATCCACCCAGCGGTTCAGCAAATTGTACGAAGGTTGATGAATTAACAGCGGAATTTTCCACTCGCGCAGCAACTCGACCATTTTTTGCGTCCGCTCTGGCGAGTAAGAGGAGATCCCGACATAAAGCGCCTTACCGCTTTGTACCGCATGAGCCAGCGCAGAGGCGGTTTCTTCCATCGGCGTATTTTCATCGACGCGATGAGAGTAAAAGATATCGACATACTCCAGCCCCATCCGCTTCAGGCTTTGGTCGAGGCTGGCGAGCAGGTATTTACGTGAGCCGCCAGAGCCGTACGGGCCGGGCCACATATCGTATCCGGCTTTGGTAGAGATAATCAGTTCATCGCGATAAGCGGCAAAATCCTCCCGCAGCAGGCGACCAAAGTTCTCTTCTGCGCTTCCTGGAGGCGGCCCGTAATTGTTGGCTAAATCAAAGTGCGTAATGCCCAAATCAAACGCTTTGCGCAGGATCGCACGCTGTGATTCCAGTGCGTTAACGTGACCGAAATTGTGCCATAAACCGAGCGATAACGCGGGCAGGCGTAAACCGCTTTTTCCGCAATAGCGGTATTGCATCTGCCCGTAACGTTCGGGATTCGCTAACCAGACCATGACCTCTCCTTTCCACCATTCAATTTCGAAACAATGTTTCCAGTTTAGCGATTTACCAGGGGGGATCCCGTAGCATCGCTCACAGTGTGACGAAAAACTGGGCAAAAACACGTGCTTATGCTTTGCTTAAAAAAACACCAATTGAGGAGTGCAATGATGCCGCGTCTGACCGCTAAAGATTTCCCACAAGAGTTGCTGGATTACTACGACTATTACGCTCACGGGAAAATTTCGAAACGTGAGTTCCTCAACCTTGCGGCGAAGTATGCGGTGGGCGGGATGACGGCATTAGCGTTGTTTGATTTGCTCAAGCCAAATTATGCGCTGGCGACTCAGGTAGAGTTTACCGACCCGGAAATTGTTGCTGAGTACATCACGTATTCTTCGCCAAATGGTCACGGCGAGGTACGGGGTTATCTGGTGAAGCCCGCAAAGATGAGCGGCAAAACGCCAGCCGTGGTGGTGGTGCATGAGAATCGTGGACTGAATCCGTATATCGAAGATGTGGCACGGCGAGTAGCGAAGGCGGGGTATATCGCCCTGGCACCTGACGGCTTAAGTTCCGTTGGAGGTTATCCGGGTAATGATGATAAAGGTCGTGAGCTGCAACAGCAGGTTGATCCAACCAAACTGATGAATGATTTCTTTGCCGCAATTGAGTTTATGCAACGCTATCCGCAAGCGACAGGCAAAGTGGGTATTACCGGATTTTGCTATGGCGGTGGTGTATCGAACGCGGCGGCTGTCGCGTATCCGGAACTGGCCTGCGCGGTGCCGTTTTATGGTCGTCAGGCACCCACTGCCGATGTGGCGAAGATTGAAGCGCCTTTACTGCTCCACTACGCGGAACTGGATACCCGAATCAACGAGGGCTGGCCCGCTTACGAGGCGGCGTTGAAAGCCAATAATAAGGTCTATGAGGCGTATATCTATCCGGGGGTTAATCACGGATTCCATAATGATTCCACGCCCCGTTATGACAAATCTGCCGCCGATCTTGCCTGGCAAAGGACGCTGAAATGGTTCGATAAATATCTCTCCTGATAGGTTTATCTCTTACGGGATTACGTCTTAAACAAGCATGAAAAAATAGCGTGCGCAAAAGTCGTTCTTTGCCTAAAATATCGCTATATATGACAATATATAGCGAATGAGGTGAACGATGAATAACCATTTTGGTAAAGGCTTAATGGCGGGATTAAAAGCAACGCATGCCGACAGTGCGGTTAATGTGACAAAATACTGTGCCGATTATAAACGCGGTTTTGTATTAGGCTACTCACACCGGATGTACGAAAAGACCGGAGATCGCCAGCTTAGCGCCTGGGAAGCGGGGATTCTGACGCGCCGCTATGGACTGGATAAAGAGATGGTAATGGATTTCTTTCGTGAGAATAATTCCTGTTCTACGTTGCGCTTTTTTATGGCCGGTTATCGCCTCGAAAATTGATCAAACATACGTATTATCTTGCTTTAATTAATTACACTAATGCTTATTCCCTTCGTTTTAGTGCCCCGCCGCAGTATCATGATATCGATAACCATAATAAATGTGTGGTAAATGGCGCATCGATCGCATTATTGATTTTGCGATTGAGGCAAAATATATGCCAGGTCTTCGCAACGGAATAACTATAAATGACTGGAGATAACACCCTCATCCATTCTCACGGCATTAACCGTCGTGATTTCATGAAGCTTTGTGCAGCATTAGCCGCCACCATGGGGTTAAGTAGCAAAGCCGCTGCAGAAATGGCCGAATCGGTTACTAACCCGCAGCGTCCGCCAGTTATCTGGATTGGCGCGCAGGAGTGCACCGGTTGTACGGAATCTCTGCTTCGTGCAACGCATCCAACGGTAGAAAACCTCGTGCTGGAGACTATCTCTCTGGAGTATCACGAAGTGCTTTCCGCCGCCTTCGGTCATCAGGTCGAAGAGAACAAACATAACGCTCTCGAGAAGTACAAAGGGCAGTATGTGTTAGTGGTGGATGGTTCCATCCCATTAAAAGATAATGGTATTTATTGCATGGTTGCCGGTGAGCCGATTGTGGATCACATCCGCAAAGCGGCGGAAGGCGCAGCAGCCATTATCGCTATCGGTTCCTGCTCTGCGTGGGGCGGTGTTGCCGCAGCTGGAGTTAACCCAACTGGCGCTGTCAGCCTGCAAGAAGTTCTGCCGGGCAAAACCGTTATCAACATTCCGGGCTGCCCACCGAACCCGCACAACTTCCTCGCGACCGTTGCGCACATCATCACTTACGGCAAACCGCCGAAACTGGATGACAAAAACCGTCCGACTTTCGCCTATGGCCGTCTGATTCACGAACACTGCGAACGCCGCCCGCACTTCGATGCTGGTCGTTTTGCCAAAGAGTTCGGTGATGAAGGCCACCGCGAAGGCTGGTGCCTGTACCACCTCGGCTGTAAAGGGCCAGAAACTTACGGCAACTGCTCAACGCTGCAATTCTGCGATGTTGGTGGTGTGTGGCCGGTGGCGATTGGTCACCCGTGCTATGGCTGTAACGAAGAAGGTATCGGCTTCCATAAAGGCATCCATCAGCTTGCCAACGTCGAAAACCAGACTCCGCGTTCGCAGAAACCGGATGTTAACGCTAAAGAGGGCGGCAACGTCTCTGCGGGCGCTATCGGTTTGCTCGGCGGTGTGGTTGGGCTGGTTGCCGGTGTCAGCGTGATGGCGGTGCGTGAACTGGGTCGTCAGCAAAAGAAAGATAACGCTGACTCACGGGGAGAATAACCGTGAACAGACGTAATTTTATTAAAGCAGCCTCCTGCGGGGCATTGCTGACGGGCGCGCTGCCGTCTGTCAGTCATGCGGCTGCTGAAAACCGCCCGCCAATTCCGGGATCGCTGGGGATGTTGTACGACTCGACCTTGTGCGTAGGCTGCCAGGCTTGCGTCACCAAGTGTCAGGATATCAACTTCCCTGAACGTAACCCACAAGGGGAACAGACCTGGTCGAACAACGACAAACTGTCGCCGTACACCAATAACATTATCCAGGTGTGGACCAGCGGCACGGGAGTCAACAAAGACCAGGAAGAGAACGGCTATGCGTACATTAAGAAACAGTGTATGCACTGCGTCGATCCGAACTGTGTCTCAGTGTGCCCGGTTTCTGCGCTGAAAAAAGATCCGAAAACCGGCATTGTCCATTACGACAAAGATGTGTGCACCGGCTGCCGTTACTGCATGGTCGCCTGCCCATACAATGTGCCGAAGTACGACTACAACAACCCGTTTGGTGCGCTGCATAAGTGCGAGCTGTGCAACCAGAAAGGTGTGGAACGTCTCGATAAAGGCGGTCTGCCTGGCTGCGTAGAAGTGTGCCCGGCGGGCGCGGTAATTTTTGGTACGCGTGAAGAGCTGATGGCGGAGGCGAAAAAACGTCTGGCGCTGAAGCCTGGCAGCGAATACCACTATCCGCGTCAGACGCTGAAATCTGGCGACACTTACCTGCATACGGTGCCGAAATATTATCCGCATCTGTACGGCGAGAAAGAGGGCGGCGGTACTCAGGTACTGGTACTGACGGGTGTGCCTTATGAAAATCTCGACCTGCCGAAACTGGACGATCTTTCTACTGGTGCGCGTTCCGAACATGTTCAACACACCCTGTATAAAGGCATGATGCTACCACTGGCTGTGCTGGCGGGCTTAACCGTGCTGGTTCGTCGCAACACCAAAAACGACCATCACGACGGAGGAGACGATCATGAGTCATGATCCACAACCGCTGGGCGGCAAAATCATCAGTAAACCGGTCATGATTTTTGGACCGTTAATCGTCATCTGTATGCTCCTGATTGTGAAGCGTCTGGTGTTCGGTCTGGGCTCTGTCTCTGACCTGAACGGCGGCTTCCCGTGGGGCGTGTGGATCGCGTTTGACCTGCTGATCGGCACCGGCTTCGCCTGTGGCGGCTGGGCGCTGGCGTGGGCGGTATACGTCTTTAACCGTGGGCAATACCATCCGCTGGTACGTCCGGCACTGTTGGCAAGTCTGTTTGGTTACTCACTGGGTGGCTTGTCGATCACTATCGACGTGGGTCGCTACTGGAACCTGCCGTACTTCTACATTCCGGGTCACTTCAACGTGAACTCGGTACTGTTCGAGACGGCGGTCTGTATGACTATCTACATCGGCGTGATGGCACTGGAATTTGCTCCGGCATTGTTTGAACGTCTGGGCTGGAAGGTGTCGCTCAAACGTCTGAATAAGGTGATGTTCTTCATCATTGCACTTGGTGCGCTGCTGCCAACTATGCACCAGTCTTCAATGGGGTCGCTGATGATCTCGGCGGGCTACAAGGTGCATCCACTGTGGCAAAGCTATGAAATGTTGCCGCTGTTCTCGCTGCTGACGGCGTTCATCATGGGCTTCTCGATTGTCATTTTTGAAGGTTCGCTGGTACAGGCGGGTTTGCGTGGCAACGGTCCGGATGAGAAGAGCCTGTTCGTCAAGCTGACCAACACTATCAGCGTGCTGCTGGCGATTTTCATCGTGTTGCGCTTTGGCGAGCTGATCTATCGCGACAAGCTGTCGTTAGCGTTTGCCGGTGACTTCTACTCCGTGATGTTCTGGATTGAAGTCCTGCTGATGCTCTTCCCACTGGTTGTTCTGCGTGTGGCGAAGCTGCGTAATGATTCCCGCATGCTGTTCCTGTCAGCACTGAGCGCACTGTTAGGTTGTGCAACCTGGCGTCTGACCTATTCGCTGGTGGCATTCAACCCGGGCGGCGGTTACGCCTACTTCCCGACCTGGGAAGAACTGTTGATTTCTATTGGTTTTGTGGCTATTGAGATTTGCGCTTACATCGTACTCATTCGTCTACTGCCGATACTTCCTCCTTTAAAACAAAACGATCATAATCGTCATGAGGCGAGCAAAGCATGAGCCAGAGAATTACTATTGATCCGGTAACCCGAATTGAAGGGCATTTACGCATCGATTGCGAAATCGAAAATGGCGTCGTTTCGAAAGCATGGGCTTCCGGTACCATGTGGCGCGGCATGGAAGAGATCGTGAAAAACCGCGATCCGCGCGATGCATGGATGATTGTGCAACGTATCTGTGGCGTATGTACTACCACTCACGCGCTGTCTTCTGTCCGTGCGGCAGAGAGTGCGCTGAATATCGACGTTCCGGTTAACGCGCAATACATCCGTAACATCATTCTGGCTGCGCACACTACGCATGACCATATCGTTCATTTCTATCAGCTTTCGGCGCTGGACTGGGTGGACATCACTTCTGCACTGCAAGCTGATCCAACCAAAGCCTCCGAAATGCTGAAAGGCGTTTCGACCTGGCATCTGAACAGCCCGGAAGAGTTCACCAAAGTTCAGAACAAGATCAAAGATCTGGTTGCCAGCGGTCAGTTGGGTATTTTCGCCAATGGCTACTGGGGTCACCCGGCAATGAAACTGCCGCCGGAAGTGAACCTGATTGCGGTAGCGCACTACCTGCAAGCGCTGGAGTGCCAGCGTGACGCTAACCGCGTCGTGGCGCTGCTGGGCGGTAAAACGCCGCACATTCAGAACCTGGCGGTAGGTGGTGTCGCGAACCCAATCAACCTCGACGGTCTGGGCGTGCTGAACCTTGAGCGCCTGATGTACATCAAGTCTTTCATCGACAAACTGAGCGACTTTGTTGAGCAGGTTTATAAGGTTGATACCGCGGTTATCGCCGCGTTCTACCCGGAATGGCTGACGCGCGGTAAAGGTGCTGTGAACTATCTGAGCGTGCCGGAATTTCCGACCGACAGCAAAAACGGTAGCTTCCTGTTCCCGGGCGGCTACATCCAGAATGCCGATCTGTCGACTTACCGTCCGATCACTTCTCATTCCGATGAATACCTGATCAAAGGGATTCAGGAAAGCGCGAAGCACTCCTGGTATAAAGACGAAGCGCCGCAGGCACCGTGGGAAGGTACCACCATTCCGGCTTACGACGGTTGGTCTGACGACGGTAAATATTCCTGGGTGAAATCACCGACTTTCTACGGCAAAACGGTAGAAGTGGGTCCGCTGGCTAACATGCTGGTGAAACTGGCGGCAGGACGCGAGTCTACCCAAAACAAACTGAATGAAATCGTTGCGATTTATCAGAAACTGACAGGCAACACGCTGGAAGTGGCGCAGCTGCACTCCACGCTGGGCCGTATTATTGGTCGTACCGTTCACTGCTGCGAATTGCAGGATATCCTGCAAAATCAATACAGTGCACTGATCACCAATATCGGCAAAGGCGATCACACCACCTTTGTTAAGCCGAACATTCCGGCAACGGGTGAGTTCAAAGGTGTTGGCTTCCTTGAAGCACCGCGCGGTATGCTCTCTCACTGGATGGTGATCAAAGACGGTATTATCAGTAACTACCAGGCAGTTGTTCCATCAACCTGGAACTCTGGCCCGCGTAACTTCAATGATGACGTCGGTCCTTACGAGCAGTCGCTGGTGGGTACGCCGGTTGCCGATCCGAATAAACCGCTGGAAGTCGTGCGAACCATTCACTCCTTTGACCCGTGCATGGCCTGTGCGGTACACGTAGTGGATGCCGACGGCAACGAAGTGGTTTCAGTGAAGGTACTGTAATGCGTATTTTAGTCTTAGGGGTTGGCAATATTTTGCTGACCGATGAAGCCATCGGTGTGCGGATTGTCGAAGCATTAGAGCAACGATACATTCTGCCGGATTATGTTGAGATCCTCGATGGCGGCACGGCGGGAATGGAGCTGCTTGGCGACATGGCAAATCGCGATCATCTGATTATCGCCGATGCCATTGTGTCGAAAAAGAACGCGCCGGGAACGATGATGATCCTGCGGGATGAAGAAGTTCCGGCGTTGTTTACCAACAAAATCTCTCCGCATCAGCTTGGCCTGGCCGACGTATTGTCGGCCCTGCGCTTCACCGGTGAGTTTCCGAAAAAACTGACCCTGGTCGGCGTGATCCCGGAATCGCTGGAGCCGCACATCGGTTTGACACCAACGGTTGAAGCGATGATTGAACCTGCGCTTGAGCAGGTCCTGGCTGCGCTGCGCGAATCAGGCGTGGAAGCTATCCCACGGGAGGCGACTCATGACTGAAGAGATAGCAGGTTTCCAGACCTCCCCGAAGGCGCAAGTACAGGCAGCGTTTGAAGAAATTGCCCGGCGTTCGATGCACGATCTCTCTTTTCTGCATCCTTCAATGCCAGTGTATGTTTCTGACTTTACGCTGTTCGAAGGTCAGTGGACGGGGTGTGTAATCACCCCGTGGATGCTGAGTGCAGTTATCTTCCCCGGCCCGGATCAACTCTGGCCACTGCGCAAAGTCAGTGAAAAAATTGGTCTGCAACTGCCGTATGGCACCATGACCTTTACTGTTGGTGAACTGGACGGTGTTTCGCAATACCTCTCCTGCTCGCTGATGTCGCCGCTTTCGCATAGCATGTCGATTGAAGAGGGCCAACGCCTGACGGATGACTGCGCGCGGATGATCCTTTCGCTGCCGGTCACCAATCCGGATGTACCACACGCAGGGCGTCGTGCCCTGCTCTTTGGCCGCAGGAGTGGCGAAAATGCATGAGTTGTCGCTTTGCCAGAGCGCCGTTGAAATTATCCAACGGCAGGCGGAGCAGCACGATGTTAAGCGCGTCACCGCCGTGTGGCTGGAAATTGGCGCGCTATCCTGCGTTGAGGAGAGCGCCGTCCGTTTTAGTTTTGAAATTGTCTGCCACGGAACGGTGGCGCAAGGGTGCGATTTACATATCGTCTATAAACCCGCCCAAGCCTGGTGCTGGGATTGCAGCCAGGTGGTGGAGATTCATCAGCACGATGCGCAATGCCCGCTCTGTCATGGCGAGCGGTTGCGTGTCGATACCGGCGATTCGCTGATCGTCAAAAGTATTGAAGTTGAATAACCGGAGTTAACAATGTGTATTGGCGTTCCAGGCCAGGTGCTGGCTGTCGGTGAAGATATTCACCAGCTTGCGCAGGTTGAAGTATGTGGTATCAAGCGCGACGTGAATATCGCCCTGATTTGTGAAGGTAATCCTGCCGATCTGCTGGGCCAGTGGGTACTTGTGCACGTCGGATTTGCCATGAGCATCATCGACGAAGACGAAGCCAAAGCCACATTAGACGCACTGCGCCAAATGGATTACGACATTACCAGCGCGTGATGATTAGTTTTCGTAGGCCTGATAAGAGCGACAGCGTCGCATCAGGCATTGTGCACGATTGCCGGATGCGGCGTGAACGCCTTATCCGGCCTGGATAGCTTGCTGCGACGAACACCAACCCTTACCCCTGACGCTTATCTTCCGTATTCATCTCGAAATCACTGGCGTCATGGCGCTCATGCAACTGCTCATTCAGCGGTCCGTTGGTGCGGTTAACAATACGCCCACGCTTCACCGCCGGACGTTCGCCCACTTCTTGCGCCCAGCGTTGTACATGCTTATAACTGCCCGCATCAAGAAACTCAGCGGCATCATACACACCACCTAACACCACGTTGCCAAACCACGGCCAAATCGCCATATCTGCAATGGTGTACTCATCGCCCGCAACAAACTTATGCTGCGCCAGTTGCTTATCCAGCACGTCGAGCAGGCGCTTGGCTTCCATGGTAAAGCGGTTGATGGCGTATTCAATTTTCACCGGCGCGTAATGGTAAAAGTGACCAAAACCACCGCCGAGGAACGGCGCGGCACCCTGTAACCAGAACAGCCAGTTCATTGCTTCAGTACGTTTCGCCAGATCCTGCGGCAGGAAGTAGCCAAATTTCTCCGCCAGATAAAGCAGAATCGATCCAGACTCAAACACGCGGATCGGCGGAGTATGGGTATGATCGCGTAGCGCCGGGATCTTCGAGTTTGGGTTCACTTCGACAAAGCCGCTGGAGAATTGATCGCCATCGCCAATACGAATCAGCCAGGCGTCGTACTCTGCACCAGTAACGCCCAGCGCCAGCAGCTCCTCAAGCATAATCGTTACTTTCTGTCCGTTTGGCGTTCCCAGCGAATAGAGTTGCAGCGGATGTTTGCCCACCGGCAGCGTTTTTTCATGCGTCGGACCAGAAACCGGGCGATTGATATTGGCGAACGCGCCGCCAGCGGATTTATCCCACGTCCAGACTTTCGCGGGCTGATAAGTATTGTCTGTCATAGTGAGTTGCCTTCTGAGTGGTAGTGTTGAAGCAGTGTAGCAGGTCACTTGCTGTACAGAATGTGAATTTTTTAACCCTTTGCGCCAGCCGCTGCGATGAGGTGTATGATTAGTCTGACCTCTGTCCGGTTAATGTCGCTGAGCAGGTAATCAGAGCACAACAATTACGCCAACTGCTTAGGTTGTATTGTTAAAGGTAAAGTGATGAGCAAAGGAACGACCAGCCAGGATGCCCCGTTCGGGACATTATTGGGCTACGCCCCAGGTGGGGTAGCAATCTACTCTTCAGATTACAGTTCTCTCGATCCGCAGGAATACGAAGATGACGCCGTATTCCGTAGCTATATCGACGACGAATATATGGGCCACAAATGGCAATGCGTTGAATTTGCTCGCCGTTTTCTCTTTCTGAATTACGGTGTGGTCTTCACTGACGTGGGTATGGCGTGGGAGATTTTCTCGCTGCGCTTCCTGCGTGAAGTGGTTAATGACAACATCCTGCCATTGCAGGCATTTCCTAACGGCTCGCCGCGTGCGCCGGTCGCGGGTGCGCTTCTTATCTGGGATAAAGGCGGTGAATTTAAAGACACTGGCCATGTCGCCATCATTACCCAATTGCATGGCAACAAAGTCCGTATTGCGGAACAGAACGTGATTCATTCCCCGTTACCGCAAGGGCAACAGTGGACACGCGAGCTGGAGATGGTGGTAGAAAACGGCTGCTATATTCTCAAAGACACCTTTGATGACACCACTATTCTGGGCTGGATGATCCAGACGGAAGATACCGAATACAGCTTACCGCAGCCGGAAATTGCAGCTGATCTGCTGAAAATCAGCGGGGAGCGCCTGGAAAACAACGGCCAGTTTGATGGTAAATGGCTGGATGAAAAAGATCCGCTGCAAAACGCCTACGTGCAGGCGAACGGTCAAGTGATCAATCAGGATCCGTATCATTTTTACACCATTACCGAGAGTGCCGAACAGGAGCTGATTAAAGCCACCAACGAGCTGCACTTGATGTATCTTCACGCTACCGACAAGGTGCTGAAAGATGACAATCTGCTGGCGCTGTTCGACATTCCGAAAATCCTCTGGCCGCGTTTGCGCCTCTCCTGGCAGCGTCGTCGCCACCATATGATCACCGGTCGTATGGATTTCTGCATGGATGAGCGCGGCCTGAAAGTCTACGAATACAACGCCGATTCCGCCTCCTGTCATACCGAAGCGGGCTTGATCCTCGAACGTTGGGCGGAGCAGGGCTATAAAGGCAACGGCTTCAATCCTGCGGAAGGGCTGATTAACGAACTGGCTGGTGCCTGGAAACACAGTCGTGCACGTCCGTTTGTCCATATCATGCAGGACAAAGATATCGAGGAGAACTATCACGCACAGTTTATGGAGCAGGCGCTGCAACAGGCGGGCTTTGAAACGCGTATCTTGCGTGGGTTGGATGAACTGGGCTGGGATGCTGCCGGGCAACTGATTGATGGGGAAGGGCGACTGGTTAACTGCGTGTGGAAAACCTGGGCGTGGGAAACCGCGTTTGATCAGATTCGTGAAGTTAGCGACCGTGAGTTTGCTGCGGTGCCGATCCGTACCGGTCATCCGCAAAATGAAGTGCGTTTAATTGACGTATTGCTGCGCCCGGAAGTGCTGGTCTTTGAGCCGCTGTGGACGGTGATCCCCGGCAACAAAGCGATTCTGCCGATCCTCTGGTCGCTGTTCCCGCACCATCGTTACCTACTGGATACCGATTTCACTGTTAATGATGAACTGGTAAAAACAGGTTACGCAGTGAAACCGATCGCCGGTCGCTGTGGCAGTAACATCGACCTCGTCAGCCATCATGAAGAGGTGCTGGATAAAACCAGCGGTAAATTTGCCGAGCAGAAAAACATTTACCAGCAACTGTGGTGCTTGCCGAAAGTGGACGGTAAATACATCCAGGTATGTACTTTCACCGTTGGCGGCAACTACGGCGGTACTTGCTTGCGCGGTGATGAATCACTGGTCATCAAAAAAGAGAGTGATATTGAACCGTTAATTGTCGTGAAAGAGTAATAGATGTTGTAGCAGCCCCGTACTGATTATGAAGAATAATCAGTACGGGGAATAATTAAAACATTCATTATTTATATATTTTGTCATTAATTCATTTTATATATAAATGTATTTATATGGGAAATGCCTATGTTTTAATTATGTCTAAAAATTTTGAATGAATGCTTATTATTTGATCTCCAAGAAATAACTCACTTTTTATCGTTAAAAGATGATATTTAACTTTGCCCACGCCGTGAAAGTCACTGATAATGCGTCCGTTCGTAAATTCAAAATGGCGTAATCTAATATATGCTAAATTTATTTGTTGGCCTTGATATATACACAGGGCTTTTGTTATTACTTGCTCTGGCATTTGTGTTGTTCTACGAAGCAATCAATGGTTTTCATGACACGGCGAATGCGGTGGCAACCGTTATTTATACTCGTGCCATGCAGCCACAGCTTGCCGTGGTGATGGCGGCATTTTTTAACTTTTTTGGCGTATTGCTAGGCGGACTTAGCGTTGCCTATGCCATTGTCCATATGTTGCCAACCGATTTGTTGCTGAATATGGGGTCAACTCACGGCCTGGCGATGGTCTTTTCCATGCTGCTGGCGGCGATTATCTGGAACCTGGGAACGTGGTTCTTTGGTTTACCGGCCTCCAGTTCGCATACCTTGATTGGTGCGATTATCGGCATCGGTTTAACCAACGCGCTTTTAACCGGCTCATCGGTGATGGATGCGTTAAACCTGCGTGAAGTGACCAAAATTTTCTCCTCGCTGATTGTTTCCCCTATCGTCGGCCTGGTCATTGCGGGAGGCCTGATATTCCTGCTGCGCCGCTACTGGAGCGGGACGAAAAAGCGTGACCGTATTCACCGCATTCCGGAAGATCGCAAAAAGAAAAAAGGCAAACGTAAGCCACCATTCTGGACGCGTATTGCGCTGATTGTTTCCGCTGCGGGCGTGGCGTTTTCGCACGGCGCGAACGACGGGCAGAAAGGGATCGGCCTGGTGATGCTGGTACTGGTGGGGATTGCTCCTGCTGGTTTCGTCGTCAATATGAATGCGTCCGGCTATGAAATTACCCGTACCCGCGATGCCGTCACCAACTTTGAACACTATCTGCAACAGCATCCTGAACTGCCGCAGAAGTTGATTGCGATGGAACCTCCATTGCCTGCGGCATCGACTGATGGCACGCAAGTAACGGAGTTTCATTGTCATCCGGCAAATACCTTTGATGCGATTGCGCGCGTTAAAACGATGTTGCCAGGTAATATGGAAAGCTACGAGCCGTTAAGCGTGAGTCAGCGCAGCCAGCTGCGCCGCATTATGCTGTGCATCTCTGATACCTCTGCGAAGCTGGCGAAACTGCCAGGCGTCAGTAAAGAAGATCAGAACCTGCTGAAAAAACTGCGCAGCGATATGTTAAGCACCATTGAGTACGCTCCGGTGTGGATCATCATGGCGGTAGCACTGGCGCTCGGCATTGGCACCATGATTGGCTGGCGTCGTGTAGCGATGACCATCGGTGAGAAGATTGGTAAGCGTGGCATGACGTATGCGCAAGGCATGGCGGCACAAATGACGGCGGCAGTGTCTATCGGCCTTGCCAGTTATATTGGGATGCCCGTCTCCACAACGCACGTCCTCTCGTCTGCGGTAGCAGGGACGATGGTGGTGGACGGCGGTGGGTTACAGCGTAAAACGGTAACCAGCATCCTGATGGCGTGGGTGTTTACTTTACCGGCGGCGATTTTTCTGTCTGGTGGGTTGTACTGGATAGCATTGCAGTGGATTTAACCTTCCTGAATATGCCCGGTCCTGGCGATCGGGCATTTCCATTTTTGACTAGTGATAACCACACGCGGTCATAAAATCCGTAATCGCTTTTTCTGCATCAACCAGCACCTTTTCCAGTGGCTGATTGGCGTCGATATCAACCAGTTGTGCACCACCAAAGGTTAACTGTGGCGTTATGGCAATCTTTCTCGCCAGCGATTCCCGTTTATGGTCGGGTTTACGCGCGCAGGCAACTTCAAGGTCAACATTGAGTTTGATGACCAGATCAGGCTTATGGCTCGCCATCCAGTGAAACGCTTTACGTTCCTGGCTTGCCAGCCATGAGACAAAACGACCGCCTTCAACGTCAGGCGGGAACACCGTACCATCGTAAGCGCCAGGAATTTGGTCCTGTGGATAACGGTCGGTCAAAACAATTAACCCGCGACGACGACAGGCGAGCATATGACGAAAGCGCAGTACGCGACGGGCGACAAATGCAGTAATCACCAACGCCGGAACTGGGCCAGGCAATTTTTTTGCCGTTTTTACTTCATTTTTTTCAATAGTTTTGCGTAGGGACTTGCCTAAAAAAGGTAATTTTGTCACCGCACGCCCGACATTTCCGGCCTGCTTTCCTAAATGAACTCTTTCGGCGGCACCATATTTTTCGACAACGGTAATAAGATGTTCACACACCGTGGACTTGCCTGAACCATCGCTACCAATAACGGCAATTAATGGAGGAATTATTGACTGCATGAATATATCCTTAAATTTAAATATCCATCCAAAATATTTATTTGGTTAATATGTTTTTATGAAAGCGTAATTCAGGTCAATGTCACAATTAACCATTGTCACAATAAGGTTGAGCGGATATTCTGAGCACGGACCACGTAATATTCAATACATTATTTGCTGCCGGGTTTTTCGTGAATCAACGTAATATGTCAATAATTAATTCCACGCCAGTGCGTGTTATTGCCATTGTAGGATGTGATGGTTCAGGTAAATCGACCCTCACGGCAAGCCTGGTAAATGAACTGGCAGCAACAATGCCAACAGAACACATTTATCTCGGGCAATCGTCCGGGCGAATTGGCGAATGGATTTCACAGCTCCCTGTTATTGGCGCACCTTTTGGGCGTTATCTGCGAAGTAAAGCGGCACATGTGCACGAAAAGCCCTCCACACCGCCTGGCAATACTACTGCGCTGGTTATTTATCTGCTTTCCTGCTGGCGGGCGTATAAGTTTCGCAAAATGTTGTGTAAAAGCCAGCAAGGCTATCTGCTCATCACCGACCGCTACCCGCAGGTTGAAGTGCCGGGTTTTCGCTTTGATGGCCCGCAACTGGCAAAAAACACGGGCGGTAACGGCTGGATAAAAATGTTAAGACAGCGCGAGCTCAAACTTTACCAATGGATGGCGTCTTATTTGCCCGTATTGTTGATTCGTCTTGGCATTGATGAACAAACCGCGTTTGCGCGTAAACCTGACCACCAACTGGCGGCGTTACAGGAAAAAATCGCTGTTACGCCGCAACTGACATTCAATGGCGCAAAGATCCTTGAACTGGATGGTCGGCAACCAGCCGATGAAATTCTGCAAGCGTCACTACGCGCAATTCACGCCGCGCTTTCCTGATCACCAAATGGATAGGGGATGATTTAACGAATGGATGCACTACAAACACAAACTGTTAATAGTACAACCGCGCCGCAGCCAAACTACATTCCGGGGCTGATTGCGGTGGTCGGGTGTGATGGCACCGGTAAATCCACACTGACCACTGACCTGGTGAAATCGCTGCAACAACACTGGCAAACCGAGCGCCGCTATCTGGGGCTGCTCTCCGGCGAAGACGGCGACAAAATCAAACGGTTGCCGCTCGTTGGCGTCTGGCTGGAACGGCGACTGGCGGCCAAATCCTCGAAAACCCAAAGCATGAAAACCAAATCTCCGGCGCTATGGGCGGCGGTGATTATGTACTGCTTCTCGCTGCGAAGAATGGCGAATCTACGCAAGGTTCAGCGACTGGCGCAAAGTGGCGTTCTGGTGGTCAGCGATCGCTTCCCGCAGGCTGAAATTTCGGGCTTTTATTATGACGGACCGGGGATTGGCGTCGAGCGTGCGACCGGGAAAATCAGCATGTTTCTGGCACAGCGCGAACGGCGTTTATACCAAAAAATGGCGCAATACCGTCCTGAATTAATTATTCGTTTGGGGATTGATATTGATACTGCCATCTCCCGCAAGCCTGACCATGACTATGCCGAGCTGCAGGACAAAATCGGTGTCATGTCGACGATTGGCTATAACGGCACAAAAATTCTTGAGATTGATTCCAGAGCGCCCTACAGCGAAGTGCTGGAACAGGCACAGAAGGCGGTTTCTCTGGTTGCAATCGTTTCTGACCGCCGAAGTTTAACTTAAGGTTGGCGGGATACTTTTTACTATCAACGATAAGGTCAGGCTGAATTGGCGGGGTTTAACATCAAACATTGGTTTGCAGATGGCGCGTTTCGCACCATTATTCGCAATAGCGCCTGGTTAGGCTCCAGTAATGTCGTGAGCGCTTTGCTGGGTCTGTTGGCGCTCTCGTGTGCCGGTAAAGGGATGACGCCCGCCATGTTTGGCGTACTGGTGATTGTGCAATCGTACGCCAAGTCGATCAGCGATTTTATTAAGTTTCAGACATGGCAGCTGGTGGTTCAGTACGGAACGCCAGCCTTGACCAATAATAATCCGCAGCAATTTCGCAATGTCGTCTCATTTTCCTTCTCGTTGGATATCGTCAGCGGCGCGGTGGCGATTGTCGGCGGCATTGCCTTACTCCCTTTTCTTTCCCATTCATTAGGTCTGGATGACCAAAGCTTTTGGCTGGCAGCGCTGTATTGCACGCTCATTCCTTCAATGGCTTCCTCCACACCGACCGGCATTCTGCGTGCGGTAGATCGCTTCGATTTGATTGCTGTACAGCAGGCGACGAAACCTTTTCTGCGCGCAGCGGGGAGCGTCGTAGCCTGGTATTTTGATTTTGGTTTTGCGGGTTTTGTTATTGCCTGGTACGCATCGAATCTGGTTGGCGGCACCATGTACTGGTGGTTTGCCGCGCGCGAATTACGCCGCAGAAATATCCATAACGCCTTCAAATTGAATTTGTTTGAGTCTGCCCGACACATTAAAGGCGCGTGGAGTTTTGTCTGGTCAACCAACATTGCCCACTCCATCTGGTCGGCACGTAACTCGTGCAGCACAGTGTTGGTGGGGATCGTGTTAGGACCCGCTGCCGCCGGGTTATTTAAAATCGCCATGACATTCTTCGACGCCGCCGGAACGCCAGCGGGTTTACTGGGTAAAAGTTTTTACCCAGAGGTGATGCGTTTAGATCCGCGCACTACCAGACCGTGGTTGTTAGGCGTGAAGTCCGGTTTACTGGCGGGCGGAATCGGTATTCTGGTGGCGCTCGCGGTGTTGATTGTCGGCAAGCCGCTCATTTCGCTGGTGTTTGGCGTTAAGTATCTCGAAGCGTATGACCTGATTCAGGTGATGCTGGGCGCAATTGTGATCTCGATGCTGGGCTTCCCTCAGGAGTCATTGCTATTGATGGCGGGAAAACAACGCGCTTTTCTCGTGGCGCAAACCATCGCCTCAATCGGCTACATCGTATTGCTGTTCATGTTCTGTCATCTGTTTGGCGTGCTGGGGGCTGCATTTGCTTACTTCGCTGGGCAATGTCTGGATGTGGTGCTCTCGCTAATTCCAACCTTAAAGGCATTTTTTCAGCGCCATTCCTTGCTTTATAACGCAGCCGGAGAGAAATCCTGATGATGAGAAAATATTTCCCGCTTGAGGCGAGCGAGCGTCTATTTATTGCAGTTGAAGAAGATAATGTCGTTGATGCGCAGGTCAGTTTACCGCCGACTATCGCAACAGGTTGTACCACCGAAATCATTCATGATAATTACGCGTTATGCCTGCAATTCTGGCTGAATGGCGTTGATCGTCAGGAATTACTGCGTTTAATCCACAAACAAGCCAAAGGCGAGGGGCTTACGGCTGACGATCGTAAACAGTTTAAATATATGCGGGCGCGCTATAAGCATCTGCGTTTCGCTCAGCGACTGTATCTGAAAAAACACCAGGCAGGATTTTTATTCGGCAAAACGACGGTATGTCTGGGCCATTTTCAGGATGGTTTCCGTAACGGTAAAAAAAATATTGTGTCGTATTACGGCAACCTGTTACGGATTTATTTAAGCTCTCCGGTCTGGTCGTTGGTGAACTATTCATTACGCCATAGCCAGTTAGAAAGCGTAAGCGGTTTTATTGCCTATCGGCAAAAGCAAATGCATACCCTGAAAGAGATAATTGCCAAACCGCGACTAACCGGCAGGGAATTTCATGATGTGCGAAAAATCATCAGCCAGCAGGTTTCTTATTACGACACCCTAAGATCGCTTGATCCTGAAAATAAAGAAGCGTTACAGATTTCCCGCTTCCTCGCCGCCATTAATGGCCTGATGGGGGATAAACACGACGACATGGTGGCGGATGATATGGAAAACCGCCAGTCGTATGATGCACCGATGGCGCTGGATAGCGATATTCGTCAGCGCTTAGAGCTGCTGATTTCGCGTTTTCCGCTATAACCGGAGCAATGATGTCATCTCGTTTGATTATTGCGCTGATTATCATGCTCTTAGCCCCGGGTGTGCAGGCGCACAATTTCGTCACTGGTAAAACGGTTACCCCTGTTTATATCCAGGAAGGCGGCGAGCTGCTTCTGAATAGCGACGACGAAATTCACTACCAAAAGTGGAACAGCACACAGCTGGCGGGAAAAGTCCGCATTATTCAGTATATCGCCGGGCGTAAGTCGGCGAAGAAAAAGAACTCACTGTTAATTAAAGCGGTTGAAGCGGCAAACTTTCCGCAGGATCGTTTTCAGCCCACCACCATTGTGAACACCGATGATGCCATCTTTGGTACTGGCTATTTTGTCGTTGGCAAAATCGAAAAAAATAAACGCCGCTATCCGTGGGCGCAATTCGTTATTGACGGCAATGGACAGGGACGCGTTGTCTGGCGGTTGCCGGAGCAGAGTTCAACCATTCTGGTGCTGAATAAAGCCGGGCAAATTCAGTGGGCAAAGGACGGCAGCCTGACGCCGGAAGAGGTAGATCATGTCATTGCGCTGGCGCAGAAGCTGATCAATGAATAAAAAACTCAAAGGATTGAGGGCGTTAGTGAGATGAAGCTGGTTGAACACTACATCATGCGTGGTACGCGCCGTCTGGTGCTGATTATCGTCGGTTTTCTGATCTTTATTTTTGCCAGCTACTCCGCACAGCGTTATCTGACCGAAGCGGCAAATGGGACATTAGCTCTTGATGTTGTGCTGGATATTGTTTTCTACAAGGTGCTGATTGCACTGGAGATGTTGTTACCTGTTGGACTGTATGTGTCAGTTGGCGTGACGCTAGGGCAGATGTATACCGACTCGGAAATTACCGCTATTTCTGCGGCGGGGGGGAGTCCGGGACGCTTGTACAAAGCCGTTCTTTATCTGGCGATACCGCTAAGTATTTTTGTCACCCTTCTGTCGATGTATGGTCGTCCGTGGGCTTATGCGCAGATTTATCAACTGGAGCAACAGTCGCAGTCGGAGCTGGATGTTCGCCAGTTGCGGGCAAAGAAATTTAACACTAACGATAACGGACGAATGATCCTTTCGCAGACGGTTGATCAGGATAATAATCGCCTGACTGACGTGCTGATTTATACTTCTACTGCCAATCGAACCCGTATTTTCCGCGCCCGTTCGGTTGATGTAGTTGACCCATCACCCGAGAAACCGACCGTTATGTTGCATAACGGGACCGCCTATCTTCTCGATCATCAGGGGCGTGACGACAACGAACAGATCTACCGTAATCTGCAATTGCATCTGAATCCGCTGGATCAAAGCCCTAACGTCAAACGCAAAGCAAAATCGGTCACGGAGCTGGCGCGCTCCGCCTTTCCTGCCGATCATGCCGAACTGCAATGGCGACAAAGCCGTGGCCTGACAGCATTGTTGATGGCGCTGCTGGCCATTTCATTAAGTCGGGTAAAACCGCGGCAAGGGCGATTTTCAACGTTATTGCCACTGACGTTGCTGTTTGTCGCCATTTTTTATGGCGGCGACGTCTGCCGTATGCTGGTGGCTAACGGCGCGATTCCCCTCATTCCTGGTTTGTGGTTAGTACCCGGACTCATGCTAATGGGCCTGCTGATGCTGGTCGCACGCGACTTCTCTTTGCTGCAGAAATTTTCCCGATGAATGTTTTCAGTCGCTATTTAATCCGTCATCTCTTTCTCGGTTTTGCCGCCGCCGCAGGGCTATTGCTGCCGCTCTTTACCACCTTCAACCTGATTAACGAACTGGATGATGTCAGCCCGGGTGGTTATCGCTGGACTCAGGCGGTGCTGGTGGTGCTGATGACCTTACCGCGCACACTGGTCGAACTTTCGCCGTTTATCGCCTTATTGGGAGGGATTGTCGGCCTGGGGCAGTTATCGAAAAACAGTGAGCTTACCGCCATTCGCAGCACGGGGTTTTCTATCTTCCGTATTGCACTGGTGGCGCTGGTTGCCGGGATATTGTGGACTGTTTCATTAGGCACGATAGATGAGTGGGTGGCGTCGCCATTGCAGCAACAGGCGCTGCAAATCAAATCGACTGCCACTGCGTTGGGGGAGGACGATGACATTACCGGCAATATGCTGTGGGCCAGGCGTGGTAATGAATTTGTGACGGTGAAATCGCTGAACGAGCAGGGCCAGCCGGTGGGCGTGGAGATATTTCATTACCGCGACGATCTCTCGCTCGAATCCTACATTTATGCACGCAGTGCCACCATTGAAGACGACAAAACGTGGATCCTGCATGGTGTGAATCATAAAAAATGGCTGAATGGCAAAGAAACGCTGGAAACATCTGATAATCTTGCCTGGCAATCGGCCTTCACCAGTATGAATATTGAAGAGTTATCGATGCCGGGAAATACTTTTTCTGTCCGTCAACTTAATCATTACATCCATTATTTGCAGGAAACCGGGCAACCCAGCAGCGAATACCGCCTTGCACTGTGGGAAAAACTGGGACAACCCATCTTGACCCTGGCGATGATTTTGCTGGCTGTGCCGTTTACCTTTAGTGCCCCGCGTTCGCCTGGGATGGGTAGCCGTCTCGCTGTAGGCGTCATCGTGGGCTTACTCACCTGGATCAGCTATCAAATCATGGTCAATCTGGGATTGCTATTTGCGTTGAGCGCACCTGTTACCGCGCTCGGTTTACCGATAGCGTTTATGCTGGTGGCGTTGAGCCTGGTGTATTGGTATGACAGTCAACATTAAACCCGCCGTGGCGCAGCACCACAGCGGGCTCACATTACTGCTTCAGAGTAGCAAATGCCTGAATGATGGCATCGATTTGCTCACGAGTGTGGGCAGCGTTTACGCTACAGCGCAGCAGCGTGATGCCTGCAGGCGCGGCAGGTGGCAGGATAAGATTCACATAAACGCCCAGCGAAATAAGCTCGCGCCAGATGCGTAAACCTTCCTCTTTCGAACCGATTATTACTGGCACTACCGGGCTAATATGTGAACTTAACTCGTAACCCAGTTTTTGCAGACCGTCATACAGATGGCTGGCGTTATCCATCAGCTTTTGCCGCAACTCTGGTTGTGAGGCAATGGTTCTTAACGACGAGCGCACGGTCGCAATGCAGGACGGAGAAGGAGAGGCGGTAAAAATATACGGGCGGCTGCCGTAGCGCAGCACTTCCATCGCTTCCGAACCGACAGCAAAACCGCCAATCGAGGCCAGACTTTTACTGAAAGTACCAACGATAATATCCACATCATCTTCAACGCCAACGGCTTCAGCCAGTCCGCGCCCCGTTGCGCCTAACACGCCAAACGAATGCGCTTCATCGACAATCAAATAACCACCGAGACGACGTTTGATATCAACAATTTCCGCCAGCGGCGCAACGTCACCGAGCATACTGTAGATGCCTTCAACGATGATAATCGCCTCTTTTGCCCGTTCACCGAGGCGAACCATGCGCCGTTCCAGATCTTTAGCATCGTTATGGCGGAAACGAATAATTTCCGCTCCACCGAGAGAACAGGCGTCATAAATACTGGCGTGGCTGTCGGCATCCAGTAACACTACGGCGTTATGGTCGGCAAGCGCGCTGATGACGCCTAAATTCGCGGTATAACCGGTTGAAAAAACGATAGCGGAAGGGCGCTTGAAAAACTCGGCAATCTCTTTCTCTAACGCCAGATGCGGCGCATAACTGCCGTTTGCCATACGAGAACCGGTAGTGCCGGTGCCTTGGGCCGCTAACGCTGCCTGACCTTCGGCGATGGCATCATGATTGAAGGTTAAACCGAGATAATTATTGGTCCCGGCCAGGATCACGTTTTTATCGCCGATCCGGCCTTCGGTGGCGGAATACACTTCATCAATACAGGTACCAAACGGCGTTAACCCGTTGTCACTAAATTGCAGTCGCTCGCCAGCAAGGCGCGCATATTTATCGTATAGCCCCATTATTTATTCTCCAGCCATGGAAGTAGAGTTTCCATTAATTGCGCAGGGGTTTTGACATCCAGCAGAATATTAATAGGAATGGAAATATCGAATCTGTCTTCCAGCATCATTAAGAGATCCATCACTTTGATCGACTCCAGGCCAAGATCGTTGACGAGATCGCTGTCGGGCTTAATTTCCACACCGTTTTCGACCAAATCCTGTAAACAGGAAAGGATGTAATCCATTACTATTTCACGATTTACCATAGAAACGTTAACACACCTTTAAACAAGACAATCAAAATAGCCCGTTGCGTAATGCGTGTTCCAGGCTAATCCCGGGAAACCAATTAATATCTTCAGAAATACGGTTATTATTTGCTGACCAGTCGGCGTGGGTTAATTCACGGATTTTCGAGCGGGTCAGCATAGGTTCTTTACCTGCCAGGCGACTCAACGCGGTACTGATATCCGCAAGGCAGGTGAGTACCGACAGAGGAATACCAACCATTCGAACGGAACCGCAACGGGCGTCGGCGGCAAGTTGCTGTACGCGTTGCCAGTCATAGCCGCCGGCGACGCCATCGCATAATTCATAGGTTTGCGTCTGTGCAGTTTCGGCGCTTAACCACTGCCCCACGGCTTGCGCGAAATCGGTGACGTGCAGGAAAGAGAGCTGTGTATCTGGCGCACCAAGTCGTGGCAGCAGGCCGCGCAGCATCCAGTCAAACAGCGGTTTTAACTCTTTATCGCCGGGACCATACACGGCTGTCGGGCGAAAAATGCCCAGCGTAATTTCGTCAGCCATTGCGGTCAGTCGTTGTTCGGCGACGTGTTTGGAATTTGCGTACCAGGAGAGTTCGGGATGGCGCGCCGCCAGCGAAGAGATAAACAGAAAACGTTGGCAAAAGCCGCTCTCTTTTGCCGCTTGCATCAGGCGCAGGCTGCCGTCAACGTTACATCGGGTAAAAATCTCTTCTTTGTGTCCGCGCACTTGCCCGGCGCAATGGACCACCGCGCTGGCTCCGGCAACCAGTTCCCTAAGCGAATGTGTATCTTCCAGCGAACCGCGCACCCAGATGAGATTATCATTGACGTGAGCGCGGGCAGTACGCGTCAATGCGCGAACGTGAAAGCCGCGGGCGAGCAGGTTATCGATAATATATTTACCGATAAACCCGGTAGCGCCCGTCACCGCGACAGTTTGATTCATGCCATGGATTCCTGCACATGAAGGCTTGCAGCATAACGTTTTTTCGCTTCCGCACGGGCAGGCTTGCCGGAGGACGTTCGGGGAATACTGTGGGGCGGCAACAGATCGATAGCCGCTGTTACGCCAAATTCGCTTTGGATCCGTGCTGCCAGTGCGTGGATAACCTGCCCACGACGTTCTTCGTCGCTGATCCTACACTGGATCTGCAAAATGATTTTTTCCTGGGCGGTAACAAAAGCAATCGCATCGCCAGAATGAATTTCCGGTTCCTGTTCCGCAATATATTCAATATCCTGCGGCCAGATATTACGGCCACGAATAATAATCAGATCTTTAATGCGCCCGGTGACATACAGATAACCGTCCAGCAGATAACCGAGGTCGCCGGTATCTAACCAGCCCGTCGCGGCAATCTCGTCTTGCGAAACCTGGTCGCCAAAGTAACCGCTCATCAGGCTGGGGCCGGAGATGCAAATATGGCCTACCACACGTTCCGCGACCGGCATACCTGCTTCATTGCGGATTTCAATGCCATGTTCCGGCAACGCTTTACCGCAGTTGACGAAAGTCGATACGGCGCGTGTTTCAGCACCCGGCGCGACGGCTTTGCCCTGATATTCAAGGATGTCGCGATCCACTTCGTTAACCACAACCCCGGAGGTTTCATCAGAGAAGCTGACAGCCAGCGCATTTTCTGCCAGTCCGTAGCACGGCATGAAAGTTTTATCGTCAAAGTTAACCTGACGGAAACATTCAGCGAATTGATGGAGTTGTTCTGCGGAGATCGGCTCAGCACCAATACCAGCAACGCGCCAGCAGGAAAGATCCAGTTCAGCGAGATCTTTTTCATTCACGCGGCGCTGGCACAATTCATAGCCAAACGGCGGCGCAACGGAAACGGTGCCGCGATTTTTACTGATCAATTTAAGCCATTGCAGAGGACGCATGGCAAAATCCTGAGTGCGCAAATAATCTACTGAGAGCTGCGTGGCGACGGGGGTCAGGAGAAAGCCGACCAGTCCCATATCATGGTAGAAAGGCAGCCAGGAGACGCAGCGGTCGCCAGGGCGTAATTTAATGCCATCGTGGCTTATAGCACGTAGATTAGCCATCACTTCGCGATGGGTGATAATGACGCCACGGGGAAAACGGGTGCTGCCGGAGGTGTACTGGAGGTAGGCGATATCGTTCGGAACTGGACGCTGGAGTACAACATCGGCTTCCGGTAATGCCTTAAACCAGGCGTGGCTTAAAACATGTAATTCGGGGTTGTTATGCGTAGCAGCATTGACCAGTAGCAACCACTCATCACCAGTGATAATGGCTGCGGGCTGGCAACTTGCCAGTAAACCCTGCAGTTTGGCGCTCCAGGAATCCCGCTGACCGACGCCCATTGGAATTGCCAACGGGACGGCGACTAAGCCGGCATATTGGCAGGCAAAAAAAGCCTCTACAAACCCGCTACTCGTTTCGGCAATCAGCGCCACGCGATCGCCTTTTTTCAGATTCAGTGATAACAACCGCTTCGCACCAGCTTCGGCACGCGCTTTTAACGTCTGATATTCCAGTTGATCTTCAAGTTGGCAACGTCTGTCATAAAAATTCATTCCGGCGCTACTCAGAGCGGCGTAGTCCAAAGCATCAACCAGCGTTGGAAAATCGGCATAGCGCATAGGTAGGGAATGCGTAAAGATGTTATTAGACATATACACCACGAAAAAAATTGGATATCAGAAATAAAATGACAATAATGCGGTGGATTATATAGGCATAAAAGATAAATGAGATAGTATTTTCATCGGTGCGATATTGAACATTGATTTAAATAATAGGTTTGGCTTTGTTGTTTTTATTGTGAATGATATTTAATTTATGAATATATTAAGAAGAAGCCTTGTTTGGTTGCCTTAAATCGACAAAAGGCATTGAGGCGCTTCTGTGTAGTCTCTGACCTTATCTTAATTATTAATAAATACTATTTATTCTTTGTTTGTATTCATTGGGTTGATTATTAAGATGCCGTTCGTTGCTGTTGCAATCTGTTTGTCACCGTTAATTATTTGTTATCCACAGAGATATGGAATGCGATCTGCTGATGATTAAAATTGAAAAAGTAATTAATAAAAATGACCTTAAGGCATTTATTGCTTTTCCGTCATCACTTTATCCCGATGATCCAAACTGGATACCCCCTTTGTTCATTGAACGCAGCGAGCATTTGTCGGCGAAGAATCCGGGGACGGACCATATTATCTGGCAGGCGTGGGTAGCAAAAAAAGCGGGGCAGATAGTCGGGCGGATTACCGCGCAAATCGATACCTTGCACCGCGAGCGTTACGGTGACGATACCGGTCATTTTGGCATGATTGACGCCATTGATGATCCGCAGGTTTTTGCCGCTTTGTTTGGCGCAGCGGAAGCATGGTTGAAGTTACAAGGTGCCAGTATGATCAGCGGGCCTTTCAGCCTGAATATCAATCAGGAAAGCGGATTACTGATTGAAGGTTTCGACACTCCGCCCTGTGCGATGATGCCGCACGGTAAACCGTGGTATGCCGCGCATATTGAACAATTGGGTTATCACAAAGGTATTGATTTACTGGCGTGGTGGATGCAACGAACCGATCTCACTTTCTCTCCGGCGCTAAAAAAACTGATGGATCAGGTACGCAAAAAGGTGACCATTCGTTGCATCAATCGTCAGCGGTTTGCTGAAGAGATGCAGATCCTGCGTGAGATTTTCAACTCTGGCTGGCAGCACAACTGGGGATTTGTGCCGTTTACCGAACATGAATTCGCTACCATGGGCGATCAACTAAAGTATCTGGTACCGGACGATATGATCTACGTCGCCGAGATTGATTCTGCTCCCTGCGCGTTTATAGTCGGCTTGCCGAACATCAACGAGGCGATTGCCGATCTGAACGGAGCGCTCTTTCCCTTCGGCTGGGCAAAATTGCTGTGGCGCTTAAAAGTCAGCGGTGTGCGAACTGCGCGAGTGCCGCTGATGGGCGTGCGTGACGAGTATCAGTTCAGCCGCATCGGCCCGGTGATTGCGCTGTTATTGATTGAAGCCTTACGCGATCCGTTTGCTCGCCGGAAGATCGATGCGCTGGAAATGTCATGGATCCTCGAAACCAATACAGGCATGAATAACATGCTGGAACGCATTGGAGCGGAGCCGTACAAGCGTTACCGATTGTATGAAAAGCAGATTTAATACCAGATCCCATTAAGCGCACGGACGGTCATTCGGGAGAGTGTATAGATGAACAGATTTAACATCAGATCCTATTAAGCGCAGGGGCGGTCCCCTCGCCCCTCAGGGAGAGGGTTAGGGTGAGGGGGAAAACTCGGCTCACATTCCCCCCTTGTTCATCTCCAGTGGCACCGCCGAGCGAATCAAATGGTGGCCTTCCAGTTCGATATCGTGGAGATTCTTTTTCACGGTCCGCACATGATCACGTGCGGCGCGCTGGGCGACGTGCGGAAGTCGCTGCAACACCGCGTTGTAGATCCGCGCATGTTGGCGATCGATCTGCTTTTTTTGCTGTGGTCGATGGTAGAGATTATTTACGCTGGCAAACACTGAATTAAACATCAGATCGGTCAATGATTGCAGCGTAAAAACTAGCACCTGATTATGGGAAGCCTGACAAATGGCAAGATGGAAAGCATGATCCAGCTGCGCGTGTTCGATCAGCGAAATTTCTTTGTTGTTTTCACTGGCGGCGAGCATTTTTTCATAACAGCGGGTTATCAAAACAAAATCCGCCTGGGTTCCCAGCGTAGCTGCCAATCTTGCCGATTCGCCTTCCAGCAATGCGCGAACGTCGAGTAGATCGTATAGCGTTCGCGGCTGTGTACTGAACAGATGGATCAGCGGGCTGGTGTCCTGCACGCGATTAAGGCGTGCTACACGAGAATCGCGCCCCTGCGCTGTTTCAATAATCCCGCGTCCGCGCAGCACGGTCAGCCCTTCACGTAGTGCGGAACGCGAGAAGCCGAGCTTTTCACACAGTCGACGCTCCGAAGGAAGCGGCTGACCGACCTTCAGCACGCCGTCGATAATTAACCGTTCGATACTCTCTGCAACCACTTCGCAAATAGGGCGACGTTCATCTTTCATTCCCGGACCTCGTGCACAGGTAGGACCAATTTTTCTGTTCTTGATTCGCAAAACACGCACATCACGTAAGTGATTATGTTACATCAATTTAACATTAAGTTAACCAAGGCAAGGTCACAGAGCTGGAAAAAAAATGGTCTGACCGGTAGCTAAAGAGATAGACGAAAACGAAAAGCCCGCTTAATAACTGTTCACAGAAGCAGCGCGCAAAAATCAGCTGCCACACAACACAACAAAGCGAACCCTACTCATGAGCATCTTGTACGAAGAGCGTCTTGATGGCGCTTTACCCGATGTCGACCGTACATCGGTACTGATGGCACTGCGTGAGCATGTCCCTGGACTTGAGATCCTGCATACCGATGAGGAGATTATTCCTTACGAGTGTGACGGGTTGAGCGCGTATCGTACGCGTCCATTACTGGTTGTTCTGCCTAAGCAGATGGAACAGGTGACGGCGATTCTCGCTGTCTGCCACCGTTTGCATGTACCGGTAGTGACCCGTGGCGCAGGCACCGGACTTTCTGGCGGTGCGCTGCCGCTGGAAAAAGGTGTGTTGTTGGTGATGGCGCGCTTTAAAGAAATCCTCGACATTAACCCCGTTGGTCGCCGTGCGCGTGTGCAGCCGGGCGTGCGTAACCTGGCGATCTCCCAGGCTGTTGCGTCGCATAATCTCTATTACGCGCCGGATCCTTCCTCACAAATCGCCTGTTCCATTGGCGGCAACGTGGCGGAAAACGCCGGGGGCGTCCACTGTCTGAAATATGGTCTGACCGTACATAATCTGCTGAAAATTGAAGTGCAAACGCTGGATGGCGAGACACTAACGCTGGGATCGGACGCGCTGGATTCACCCGGTTTTGACCTACTGGCGCTGTTCACCGGATCGGAAGGCATGCTCGGCGTGACCACCGAAGTGACGGTAAAACTGCTGCCGAAGCCCCCTGTGGCACGAGTTCTGTTAGCCAGCTTTGACTCGGTAGAAAAAGCCGGACTTGCGGTTGGCGACATCATCGCTAATGGCATTATCCCTGGCGGGCTGGAGATGATGGATAACCTGTCGATCCGCGCGGCGGAAGATTTTATTCATGCCGGTTATCCCGTCGACGCCGAAGCGATTTTGTTATGCGAGCTGGACGGCGTGGAGTCTGATGTACAGGAAGACTGCGAGCGAGTTAACGACATCTTACTGAAAGCGGGCGCGACTGACGTCCGTCTGGCGCAGGATGAAGCGGAGCGCGTGCGTTTCTGGGCCGGCCGCAAAAATGCTTTTCCGGCGGTAGGACGTATCTCCCCGGATTACTACTGCATGGACGGCACCATCCCGCGCCGCGCGTTGCCTGGCGTACTGGAAGGCATTGCCCGTTTATCGCAGCAATATGATTTACGCGTTGCCAACGTCTTTCATGCCGGAGACGGCAATATGCACCCGTTAATCCTTTTCGATGCCAACGAACCCGGTGAATTCGCCCGTGCGGAAGAATTGGGTGGGAAGATCCTTGAACTCTGTGTTGAAGTAGGCGGCAGTATCAGTGGGGAACATGGCATCGGGCGCGAAAAAATCAATCAGATGTGCGCCCAGTTCAACAGTGATGAAATTACTACCTTTCATGCAGTCAAGGCGGCGTTTGATCCTGATGGTTTGCTGAACCCTGGGAAAAACATCCCCACACTGCACCGCTGCGCTGAATTTGGTGCCATGCACGTGCATCACGGTCATTTACCTTTCCCTGAACTGGAGCGTTTCTGATGCTACGCGAGTGTGATTACAGCCAGGCGCTGCTGGAGCAGGTGAATCAGGCAATTAGCGATAAAACGCCGCTGGTGATTCAGGGAAGCAATAGCAAAGCCTTTTTAGGTCGTCCTGTCATCGGGCAAACGCTGGATGTGCGTTGCCATCGCGGCATTGTTAATTACGACCCGACCGAGCTGGTGATTACCGCGCGTGCCGGAACGCCGCTGGTGGCGATTGAAGCGGCGCTGGAGAGCGCGGGGCAAATGCTCCCCTGCGAGCCACCGCATTATGGTGACGAAGCCACCTGGGGCGGTATGGTCGCCTGCGGGCTGGCAGGGCCGCGTCGCCCGTGGAGTGGTTCGGTACGCGATTTTGTCCTCGGTACGCGCATTATTACCGGCACTGGAAAACATCTGCGCTTTGGTGGCGAAGTGATGAAAAACGTTGCCGGATACGATCTCTCGCGGTTAATGGCCGGAAGCTACGGCTGTCTTGGCGTGCTCACTGAAATCTCGATGAAAGTGTTGCCGCGACCGCGCGCCACACTGAGTTTGCGTCGGGAAATAAGCCTGCAAGAAGCCATGAGTGAAATCGCCCAGTGGCAACTCCAGCCATTACCCATTAGTGGCTTATGTTACTTCGACAATGCGTTGTGGATTCGCTTTGAAGGCGGTGAAGGATCGGTAAAAGCAGCGCGTGAACTGCTGGGTGGTGAAGAGGTTGCGGGTCAGTTCTGGCAGCAATTGCGTGAACAACAACTGCCGTTCTTCTCATTACCGGGCACTTTATGGCGTATTTCCTTACCCACCGATGCGCCGATGATGGATTTACCCGGCGAGCAACTGATCGACTGGGGCGGTGCGTTGCGTTGGCTGAAATCGACAGCCGATGACAATCAAATCCATCGCATCGCCCGCAACGCTGGCGGTCATGCGACCCGCTTTAGTGCCGGAGATGGTGGCTTTGCCCCGCTACCGGCACCTTTATTCCGCTATCACCAGCAGCTTAAACAGCAGCTCGACCCTTGCGGCGTGTTTAACCCCGGTCGCATGTACGCGGAACTTTGAGGAGCAGGCTATGCAAACCCGATTAACAGAAGAGATGCGGCAGAACGCGCGCGCGCTGGAAGCCGACAGCATCCTGCGCGCCTGTGTTCACTGCGGATTTTGTACCGCAACCTGCCCAACTTATCAGCTTTTAGGCGATGAACTGGACGGGCCGCGCGGGCGCATCTATCTGATTAAACAGGTGCTGGAGGGCAACGAAGTCACGCTTAAAACGCAGGAGCATCTCGATCGCTGCCTCACTTGCCGTAATTGTGAAACCACCTGTCCTTCTGGTGTGCGCTATCACAATTTGCTGGATATCGGGCGTGATATTGTCGAGCAGAAAGTGAAACGCCCACTGCCAGAACGAATGCTGCGCGAAGGATTGCGCCAGGTAGTGCCGCGTCCGGCGGTCTTCCGTGCGCTGACGCAGGTAGGGCTGGTGCTGCGACCGTTGTTACCAGAGCAAGTCAGAGCAAAATTGCCCGCTGGAACCATGAAAGCCAAACCGCGTCCGCCGCTGCGCCATAAGCGCCGGGTTTTAATGCTGGAAGGCTGCGCCCAACCTACGCTTTCGCCCAATACCAACGCGGCAACTGCGCGAGTGCTGGATCGTCTGGGGATCAGCGTCATGCCAGCTAACGAAGCAGGCTGTTGTGGCGCGGTGGACTATCATCTTAATGCGCAAGAGAAAGGGCTGGCGCGGGCGCGAAATAATATTGATGCCTGGTGGCCCGCGATTGAAGCAGGTGCCGAGGCAATATTGCAAACAGCCAGTGGTTGCGGCGCGTTCGTCAAAGAGTATGGGCAGATGCTGAAAAACGATGCGTTGTATGCCGATAAAGCGCGTCAGGTCAGTGAACTGGCGGTCGATTTAGTCGAACTTCTGCGCGAGGAACCGCTGGAAAAACTGGCAATTCGCGGCGATAAAAAACTGGCTTTCCACTGCCCGTGTACCCTACAACATGCGCAAAAGCTGAACGGCGAAGTAGAAAAAGTGTTACTTCGTCTTGGGTTTACCTTAACCGACGTTCCCGACAGCCATCTGTGCTGCGGGTCGGCGGGAACGTATGCATTAACGCATCCCGATCTGGCGTGCCAGCTGCGGGATAACAAAATGAATGCGCTGGAAAGCGGCAAACCGGAAATGATCGTCACCGCCAATATTGGTTGCCAGACGCATCTGGCGAGCGCCGGTCGTACCTCTGTGCGTCACTGGATTGAAATTGTAGAACAAGCCCTTGAAAAGGAATAACAAAATGAAAACTAAAGTCATTCTTAGCCAGCAAATGGCGAGTGCAATTATTGCCGCAGGTCAGGAAGAGGCGCAGAAAAATAACTGGTCTGTTTCCATTGCTATTGCTGATGACGGCGGTCATCTGCTGGCGTTAAGTCGCATGGACGATTGCGCGCCGATTGCGGCTTACATCTCCCAGGAGAAAGCGCGTACCGCCGCGCTGGGGCGTCGTGAAACTAAGGGCTATGAAGAGATGGTGAACAACGGACGTACCGCGTTCGTGACTGCGCCGTTACTGACGTCGCTGGAAGGTGGCGTACCGGTTGTTGTGGATGGGCAAATTATTGGTGCCGTGGGCGTTTCTGGTTTAACCGGAGCACAGGATGCGCAGGTCGCGAAAGCGGCAGCAGCGGTGTTGGCGAAATAAGCGAAAACGAGGAGATAAACAATGAGTCAAACCATAACCCAGGGCCGTTTACGCATTGACGCCAATTTTAAACGTTTTGTGGATGAAGAAGTTTTGCCTGGCGTGGAACTGGATGCTGCCGCGTTCTGGCACAATGTTGATGAGATCGTTCACGATCTGGCGCCAGAGAATCGTCAGTTGCTGGCAGAGCGCGATCGCATTCAGGCGGCGCTTGATGAGTGGCATCGCAGCAATCCGGGGCCGGTAAAAGATAAAGCGGCCTATAAATCTTTCCTGCGTGAACTGGGCTACCTGGTGCCGCAACCGGAGCACGTGACGGTGGAAACCACGGGCATTGATAGCGAAATCACCAGTCAGGCGGGGCCGCAGCTGGTGGTTCCGGCGATGAACGCTCGCTACGCGCTGAACGCGGCGAATGCTCGCTGGGGCTCACTGTACGATGCGTTATACGGCAGTGACATCATCCCGCAGGAAGGGGCGATGGTCAGCGGCTACGATCCGCAGCGCGGTGAGCAGGTTATCGCCTGGGTTCGGCGTTTCCTCGATGAATCTCTACCGCTGGAAAACGGCAGCTATCAGGATGTGGTGGCGTTTAAGGTGGTCGATAAACAATTACGCATCCAGTTGAAAAATGGTAAAGAAACCACGTTACGTACTCCAGCACAGTTTGTCGGTTACCGTGGCGATACTGCTGCGCCGACCTGCATTTTGCTGAAAAATAACGGCCTGCATATTGAGCTACAAATCGATGCCAACGGGCGGATTGGCAAAGACGATCCGGCGCACATCAACGATGTTATCGTCGAAGCGGCCATCAGTACCATTCTCGATTGCGAAGATTCGGTCGCGGCGGTTGATGCGGAAGATAAAATCCTGCTGTATCGCAACCTGCTGGGCCTGATGCAGGGGACTCTGCAAGAGAAAATGGAGAAGAACGGTCGGCAAATCGTGCGTAAACTGAATGACGATCGTCAGTACACTGCCGCCGATGGATCTGAAATTTCTCTGCACGGACGCTCGTTGCTGTTTATCCGCAACGTGGGGCATTTGATGACCATTCCTGTGATTTGGGACAGCGAAGGCAATGAAATCCCGGAAGGCATTCTTGATGGCGTCATGACTGGCGCGATTGCCCTCTATGATTTAAAAGTGCAGAAAAACTCGCGCACTGGCAGCGTCTATATTGTGAAACCGAAAATGCACGGTCCGCAGGAAGTGGCGTTCGCCAACAAACTGTTTACCCGCGTTGAGGCAATGCTCGGTATGGCACCGAATACCCTGAAAATGGGCATTATGGATGAAGAACGCCGGACCTCGCTGAACTTGCGTAGTTGTATCGCTCAGGCGAGCAACCGCGTGGCGTTCATCAATACCGGTTTCCTCGACCGTACCGGCGATGAAATGCATTCGGTGATGGAAGCTGGCCCGATGCTGCGTAAAAACCAGATGAAATCGACGCCGTGGATCAAAGCCTACGAACGTAATAACGTGCTTTCCGGTCTGTTCTGTGGGCTGCGCGGTAAAGCGCAAATCGGTAAAGGGATGTGGGCAATGCCGGACCTGATGGCAGACATGTACAGCCAGAAGGGCGACCAATTGCGTGCCGGGGCAAACACGGCCTGGGTTCCGTCGCCAACTGCCGCTACACTCCATGCGCTGCACTACCATCAAACCAACGTACAGAGTGTGCAAGCCAACATTGCCCAGACCGAGTTCAATGCTGAATTTGAACCGCTGCTGGACGATCTGCTGACCATTCCGGTTGCTGAAAATGCTAACTGGTCGGCGCAAGAGATCCAACAAGAGCTGGATAACAACGTGCAGGGAATTCTGGGCTACGTGGTGCGTTGGGTGGAGCAGGGGATTGGTTGTTCAAAAGTGCCGGATATTCACAACGTGGCGCTGATGGAAGACCGCGCAACGCTGCGTATCTCCAGCCAGCATATCGCCAACTGGTTACGTCACGGTATTTTGACCAAAGAACAGGTGCAGGCGTCGCTGGAGAATATGGCGAAAGTGGTTGATCAGCAAAATGCTGGCGATCCGGCATATCGTCCGATGGCGGGGAATTTCGCTAACTCGTGTGCCTTTAAAGCTGCCAGCGATTTGATCTTCCTCGGTGTGAAACAGCCAAACGGTTATACCGAACCGTTATTACACGCCTGGCGTTTACGCGAAAAAGAAAGTCATTAATAGCGTCAAAAAAGCCCCGGCAAGATTTATTGTCGGGGCTATGATAGTAACTGCGGTAGTACATTTATCCCGGAAATAACCGGAGCGATTATCAGGGTTTAACAATATTAAATACCCGTAGCGCATCACTAGCGGGATTAAAACAACATTATGGACATCTTTACGATACTCTGCGCCTGTGTGTGCGGAACAGAAACCCTTACCCGATATACTTGTTATGCCAGAGGTAGCAATTGCGTTAGCGGCGTGCTGTTGCTGTAAAGTATAACGCCTATATTTTACAGTTCAGTCCTCTTTTGCTTATTACAACCTTAAGTATATCAAGCATATAAAGATAATAAGAGACTGAACAATATGGTTACCTGGACCCAAATGTATATGCCGATGGGAGGACTGGGGCTATCCGCTCTGGTCGCCCTGATCCCGATAATATTCTTCTTCGTTGCACTCGCGGTATTACGTCTGAAAGGGCATGTTGCTGGAGCAATAACCCTTATATTATCTATCCTGATTGCGATATTCGCCTTTAAAATGCCAATTGATATGGCATTTGCTGCTGCGGGCTATGGCTTTATTTATGGATTATGGCCTATTGCGTGGATTATTGTCGCGGCGGTATTCCTGTATAAATTAACCGTTGCCAGCGGGCAGTTTGATATTATCCGCAGTTCGGTTATCTCCATCACCGACGATCAGCGGTTGCAGGTGTTACTGATTGGTTTCTCCTTTGGCGCACTGCTGGAAGGAGCGGCTGGCTTTGGCGCGCCGGTGGCGATTACAGGCGCTCTGCTGGTGGGGCTGGGCTTCAAACCGTTATATGCGGCGGGGTTGTGTCTGATTGCCAACACTGCGCCGGTGGCGTTTGGTGCGTTGGGCGTGCCGATTCTGGTCGCTGGTCAGGTAACGGGAATCGATCCGTTTGATATTGGCGCAATGGCGGGACGTCAGTTACCGTTCCTGTCGGTTCTTGTGCCATTCTGGCTGGTGGCAATGATGGACGGTTGGAAAGGGGTGAAAGAGACCTGGCCAGCGGCGCTGGTTGCAGGGGGAAGCTTCGCTGTCACGCAGTTCTTTACCTCTAACTACATTGGTCCGGAACTGCCGGATATTACTTCGGCGCTGGTGAGTATTGTCTCACTCGCTTTATTCCTTAAAGTCTGGCGGCCGAAAAATACCGAAACGGCAATCAGCATGGGGCAATCCGCAGGTGCGATGGTGGTAAATAAGCCATCTTCTGGCGGTCCCGTGCCTTCAGAATATAGTCTGGGGCAAATCATTCGTGCATGGTCACCGTTTTTAATCTTAACGGTACTGGTTACCATCTGGACGATGAAACCATTTAAAGCGTTATTTGCTCCGGGCGGTGCGTTTTATTCGCTGGTGATTAATTTCCAGATCCCTCATTTGCATCAACAAGTGTTGAAAGCGGCACCCATTGTCGCTCAGCCAACGCCAATGGATGCGGTGTTTAAATTCGACCCTCTCTCCGCTGGCGGCACCGCTATTTTTATTGCGGCGATTATCTCGATCTTCATCCTCGGCGTGGGGATCAAGAAAGGTATTGGTGTCTTTGCCGAAACGCTAATTAGCCTGAAGTGGCCGATACTGTCGATTGGCATGGTGCTGGCGTTCGCCTTCGTCACCAACTATTCCGGTATGTCCACCACGCTGGCGCTGGTACTGGCGGGCACAGGCGTGATGTTCCCGTTCTTCTCACCGTTCCTTGGCTGGTTGGGTGTATTTCTCACGGGTTCGGATACGTCTTCTAACGCCCTGTTTGGTTCACTGCAATCAACGACGGCGCAGCAAATCAACGTCTCTGACACCCTGCTGGTGGCAGCAAACACCAGCGGTGGCGTGACCGGCAAGATGATCTCCCCGCAATCTATCGCCGTGGCCTGTGCCGCGACAGGTATGGTGGGCCGAGAATCTGAACTGTTCCGCTACACCGTGAAGCACAGTCTGATTTTTGCCAGCGTTATCGGCATTATCACCCTGCTGCAGGCGTATGTGTTTACCGGGATGTTAGTTTCGTAAATCAATAAAGCCGGATGATCGTTAATATCATCCGGCTTCATTTACATTATTCTGTCTTATTAATTTAAAATCATTTCCTGCTTTATTATCTATACAGTAATAATGTATTGCATTCAGATAACATACTAAATAATTAAGGGTGTG
The DNA here is from genome assembly GCF_002966045.1 of Escherichia sp. MOD1-EC5189. Taxonomy (NCBI): domain Bacteria; kingdom Pseudomonadati; phylum Pseudomonadota; class Gammaproteobacteria; order Enterobacterales; family Enterobacteriaceae; genus Escherichia; species Escherichia sp. MOD1-EC5189. Next base: position 203,367 of record NZ_PTRX01000006.1, read on the forward strand.
AGAACATCTGTTTTTTTATCACGCAAAACAAGTCTGTATTAATTATGTTCGCTTGATGAGCAAACACCGTTCTATCTGTTGCTTTTGCAATCTAAATCGTTAAAACTATCAACGAATTTATATGGTTACGCTGTGAAAAGTTGTTGATTTTTTGTTTGTTGAAATTTCGTAAAAATAACCTGACAGATATCGTATAGGGGATATTCTTATAGATTTCACCTGTTTTTCTATAAATGATGCCGTTTTCTTAAGAATGGAGGAAGTTATTAGAGAAAATAAAGCATAAAACTATTTTCCCAGTTACAAATTCTTTAATTTTATTTTGTCACTTGCGTTATTAATGAATAAGAAATTTAAATATAAAAAATCGCTTTTAGCGGCTATTTTAAGCGCAACCTTATTAACCGGTTGTGATGGCGGTGGTTCAGGATCGTCCTCCGATACGCCGTCTGTAGATTCTGGAGCAGGGACTTTGCCGGAAGTGAAACCCGATCCAATACCAACCCCGGAACCGACACCTGAGCCGACGCCGGACCCAGAACCTACACCAGACCCGACACCCGATCCAGAGCCGACACCAGAACCGGAGCCAGAACCTGTTCCTACGAAAACGGGGTATCTGACCCTGGGCGGAAGCCAGCGGGTAACTGGTGCTACCTGTAATGGTGAATCCAGCGACGGCTTTACCTTTACGCCAGGCAATACCGTGAGTTGTGTGGTGGGCAGTACGACCATTGCAACATTCAACACCCAGTCAGAGACTGCGCGTAGCCTGCGTGCGGTTGACAAAGTGTCGTTTAGTCTTGAGGACGCGCAAGAACTGGCGGGTTCCGACAACAAGAAAAGCAATGCGCTCTCGCTGGTCACCTCCATGAACAGTTGCCCGGCGAATACAGAGCAGGTGTGCCTGGAGTTCTCCTCGGTGATCGAGAGTAAACGTTTCGACTCGCTGTATAAGCAAATCGATCTGGCACCGGAAGAGTTCAAAAAGCTGGTCAATGAAGAGGTGGAAAACAATGCCGCGACCGATAAAGCGCCATCCACTCATACCTCACCGGTCGTGCCTGTCACCACGCCGGGAACAAAACCGGATCTGAACGCCTCCTTCGTGTCGGCTAACGCGGAACAGTTTTATCAGTATCAACCCACTGAAATCATTCTCTCTGAAGGTCGACTGGTAGATAGTCAGGGGGATGGTGTAGTTGGCGTCAACTATTACACCAATTCCGGCCGTGGTGTAACCGGAGAAAACGGGGAATTTTCCTTTAGTTGGGGGGAAACCATCTCCTTTGGCATCGACACTTTTGAGCTTGGTTCTGTGCGTGGTAACAAGTCGACTATTGCGCTGACGGAGCTGGGCGATGAAGTTCGCGGGGCAAATATCGATCAGCTTATCCACCGCTATTCGAAAGCCGGACAAAATAATACCCGTGTTGTTCCGGACGATGTACGCAAGATCTTTGCCGAATATCCCAACGTGATTAACGAGATTATCAATCTCTCGTTATCCAACGGTGCGACGCTGGGGGAAGGTGAGCAAGTCGTTAATCTGCCTAACGAATTTATCAAGCAGTTTGAAACGGGTCAGGCAAAAGAGATTGATAACGCAATCTGTGCGAAAACTGGCGGTTGCAACCAGGCACGCTGGTTCTCGCTGACGACGCGCAATGTTAATGACGGCCAGATTCAGGGCGTTATCAACAAGCTGTGGGGCGTGGATACAAGTTACAAATCTGTCAGCAAGTTCCACGTATTCCATGACTCTACCAACTTCTATGGCAGCACCGGTAATGCGCGCGGTCAAGCTGTGGTGAATATCTCCAACGCGGCGTTCCCGATTCTGATGGCGCGTAATGATAAAAACTACTGGCTGGCCTTCGGCGAGAAACGTGCCTGGGATAAAAATGAGCTGGCGTACATTACTGAAGCGCCTTCCATTGTGCGACCAGAGAACGTGACACGCGAAACCGCCACCTTCAACCTGCCGTTTATCTCGCTGGGGCAAGTGGGCGATGGCAAGCTGATGGTTATCGGTAACCCGCACTACAACAGCATTTTGCGTTGTCCGAACGGTTACAGCTGGAACGGGGGCGTTAATAAAGACGGGCAGTGTACGCTCAACAGCGACCCGGATGACATGAAGAACTTCATGGAGAACGTGTTGCGCTATCTGTCCGACGATAAATGGACGCCGGACGCGAAAGCCAGCATGACCGTAGGCACCAACCTGGATACCGTTTATTTCAAACGTCATGGTCAGGTTACAGGAAACAGTGCTGCGTTCGACTTCCATCCGGATTTTGCGGGCATCTCTGTTGAGCATTTAAGTAGCTATGGCGATCTCGATCCGCAGGAAATGCCGCTGCTGATCCTTAACGGCTTTGAATATGTGACTCAGGTGGGGGGCGATCCCTATGCAGTGCCTCTGCGTGCAGATACCAGCAAACCGAAGCTGAGCCAGCAGGATGTGACCGATCTGATCGCCTATATGAACAAAGGTGGATCGGTGCTGATCATGGAAAACGTGATGAGCAATCTTAAGGAAGAGAGCGCATCTGGCTTTGTACGTCTGCTTGATGCCGCAGGTCTGTCGATGGCACTGAACAAGTCGGTGGTGAATAACGATCCTCAAGGGTATCCGAACCGCGTTCGTCAGCAGCGCGCAACGGGCATTTGGGTCTATGAACGTTATCCTGCCGTAGATGGTGCGTTGCCGTACACCATCGATAATAAGACAGGGGAAGTTAAGTGGAAATATCAGCAAGAAAACAAACCTGATGACAAACCGAAACTGGAAGTTGCCAGCTGGCAGGAGGAAGTTGAGGGCAAACAGGTAACCCAATTCGCCTTTATTGATGAAGCCGACCACAAAACGCCTGAGTCACTGGCTGCGGCGAAGCAGAGAATTCTGGACGCGTTCCCTGGGCTGGAAGAGTGTAAGGATTCTGACTACCACTACGAGGTCAACTGTCTGGAATACCGTCCTGGCACGGGGGTTCCGGTTACTGGTGGCATGTATGTTCCACAGTATACGCAACTAAGCCTTAACGCCGACACGGCAAAAGCGATGGTGCAGGCTGCGGATTTAGGCACCAACATTCAGCGCCTGTATCAGCATGAGCTCTACTTCCGGACCAATGGTCGCAAAGGTGAGCGTCTGAACAGCGTCGATCTGGAACGTCTGTACCAGAACATGTCGGTCTGGCTGTGGAATAAAATTGAATATCGCTATGAAAGCGGCAAGGAAGACGAGCTGGGCTTTAAAACGTTCACCGAGTTCCTGAACTGCTACGCCAACGATGCTTACGATGGTGGCACGCAGTGCTCCGCAGAGCTGAAACAATCGCTGATCGATAACAAGATGATCTACGGTGAAGGCAGCAAAGCAGGCATGATGAACCCGAGCTACCCGCTCAACTATATGGAAAAACCGCTGACGCGCCTGATGCTGGGCCGTTCCTGGTGGGATCTGAACATCAAAGTTGATGTCGAGAAGTATCCGGGAGCGGTATCGGCAGAAGGTGAGAGCGTTACTGAAACCATCAGACTGTACTCGAATCCGACCAAATGGTTTGCAGGTAACATGCAGTCAACTGGCCTGTGGGCACCGGCTCAGAAAGAGGTCACCATTAAGTCCAATGCGAACGTTCCTGTGACCGTCACCGTGGCGCTGGCTGACGACCTGACCGGACGTGAGAAGCATGAAGTTGCGCTGAACCGTCCGCCAAGAGTGACTAAAACGTACTCTCTGGACGCTAGCGGTACGGTGAAGTTCAAGGTGCCTTACGGTGGCCTGATTTATATCAAGGGCAATAGCTCTACCAATGAATCTGCCAGCTTCACCTTTACTGGCGTGGTAAAAGCACCGTTCTATAAAGACGGCGCATGGAAAAACGATCTGAACTCTCCTGCGCCGTTGGGCGAGCTGGAATCAGACGCTTTCGTCTACACCACGCCGAAGAAGAACCTTGAGGCCAGCAATTTCACTGGTGGCGTAGCAGAATTCGCTAAAGATCTGGATACCTTTGCCAGCTCGATGAATGACTTCTACGGTCGTAATGATGAAGACGGTAAGCACCGGATGTTTACCTATAAAAACTTGACGGGCCACAAGCATCGTTTCACCAACGATGTGCAGATCTCCATCGGTGATGCGCATTCGGGTTATCCGGTAATGAACAGCAGCTTCTCGACGAACAGCACCACGCTGCCGACGACGCCGCTGAACGACTGGCTGATTTGGCACGAAGTCGGTCATAACGCTGCAGAAACACCGCTGAACGTACCGGGTGCAACTGAAGTGGCGAACAACGTGCTGGCGCTGTACATGCAGGATCGCTATCTCGGTAAGATGAACCGTGTCGCTGACGATATTACCGTCGCGCCGGAATATCTGGACGAGAGCAACGGTCAGGCCTGGGCGCGCGGCGGTGCGGGCGACCGTCTGCTGATGTACGCGCAGCTGAAGGAGTGGGCAGAGAAAAACTTTGATATCAAACAGTGGTATCCAGAAGGTGACCTGCCTAAGTTCTACAGCGATCGTGAAGGGATGAAAGGCTGGAACCTGTTCCAGTTGATGCACCGTAAAGCACGTGGCGATGAGGTTGGTAACACCAGGTTTGGCGAAAGAAATTACTGTGCCGAATCCAACGGTAACGCTGCCGACAAGCTGATGCTGTGTGCATCCTGGGTCGCCCAGACGGATCTTTCGGAGTTCTTTAAGAAATGGAATCCGGGCGCGAATGCTTACCAGCTTCCGGGGGCAAGCGAGATGAGCTTCGAGGGCGGAGTGAGCCAGTTGGCTTACGAGACGCTCGCGGCGCTTGGTCTGCCGAAACCGCAGCAAGGGCCGGAAACCATTAATCAGGTTACCGAGCATAAGATGTCAGTTGAGTAAGCCCGTAGGCCGGATAAGGCGCTCGCGCCGCATCCGGCATGATATAAGGCGCACCGGGTCAACACATATGCCCGATGCGCCAGCTTATCGGGCCTACAGACAGGGAAAGTCGCGATTATTTTCGCTGGCAGACACCCGTAGGCCGGATAAGGCGCTCGCGCCGCATCCGGCATGAAATAAGGCGCATTGGGTCAACACATTTGCCCGATGCGCAAGCTTATCGGGCCTGGAGGAAAGCCGTATGGCATACACCTGCAGGCCCGCATCCGGCAAGTTACAACAAATAACCTTTAACCATGTTTTTTGATGTTTTTCAGCAATACCCCGCGGCGATGCCCGTCCTGGCTACCGTCGGAGGATTGATTATCGGCAGTTTTTTGAATGTGGTGATTTGGCGTTACCCCATCATGCTGCGCCAACAAATGGCGGAGTTTCACGGTGAAATGCCGAGTGCGCAGTCAAAAATAAGCCTTGCGCTACCGCGTTCGCACTGTCCGCATTGTCAGCAGACCATCCGCGTTCGTGACAATATTCCGCTGCTCTCCTGGTTGATGCTCAAAGGGCGCTGCCGTGATTGTCAGGCGAAAATCAGCAAGCGTTATCCGCTGGTGGAGTTATTGACGGCACTCGCTTTTTTGCTGGCGAGTCTGGTCTGGCCGGAAAGTGGATGGGGGCTGGCGGTGATGATATTATCCGCCTGGCTTATTGCCGCGAGCATCATCGACCTTGATAACCAATGGCTGCCCGATGTTTTTACTCAGGGCGTATTGTGGACAGGACTGATTGCGGCATGGGCGCAACAGAGTCCGTTAACGCTACAAGACGCAGTTACCGGCGTCCTGGTGGGATTTATCACTTTTTACTCCCTGCGCTGGATAGCCGGAATAGTTCTGCGTAAAGAAGCATTAGGCATGGGCGATGTATTACTCTTCGCCGCGTTAGGTGGCTGGGTGGGCGCGTTGTCGCTGCCCAATGTGGCTTTAATCGCCTCATGCTGCGGCCTGATATATGCCGTTATTACAAAAAGAGGATCAACCACACTGCCTTTTGGACCGTGTTTAAGTCTGGGCGGTATAGCAACACTTTATCTACAGGCATTGTTTTAATGATAACCCCGTCATTATCAAAGTGACATTTTAACTCTTATTAATAACCTTAGAGATTATTTACCATGTCGATAAAACAGATGCCAGGGAGGGTATTAATATCGCTATTATTGAGCGCTACAGGATTATTCAGTGGCTGTGCCAGCCATAATGAAAATGCCAGTTTACTGGCGAAAAAACAGGCGCAAAATATCAGCCAAAACCTGCCGATTAAATCTGCGGGTTATACCTTAGTGCTGGCGCAAAGCAGCGGCACGACGGTAAAAATGACCATCATCAGCGAAGCGGGTGCTCAGACCACGCAGACGCCTGACGCCTTTTTAACCAGCTACCAACGACAAATGTGTGCAGACCCAACGGTGAAATTAATGATCACCGAGGGAATTAATTACAGCATAACGATTAATGATACACGTACAGGTAACCAGTATCAGCGGAAACTGGATCGCACTACTTGTGGAATAGTCAAAGCATAACGTTGGGTATATAAATTGGCGCGGGTTGTTTTTCGTAACGCACGAATTTATCTCATTCAATGGCTGACTAAAATTCGTCACACTCTTAACCAGAGACAATCTCTTAATACAAACAAAGAGCATCTTCGCAAAATTGTACGCGCGATGTTCTGGCTGATGCTGCTTATTATTTCTGCAAAAATGGCGTATTCACTCTGCCGCTATTTCTCCTTTTCTGCGGAATATACGGCGGTTTCTCAATGGGTGAATAAACAGCCCCATGCGGATGTAAAAACGTTCGATAAAAAAGATGTGCAATTAATCAGCCAGCAAAACTGGTTTGGTAAATATCAGCGCGTCGCCACACCGGTAAAGCAACCTGAACCTGTAGCAGAAACGCGTCTTAATGTGGTGCTGCGCGGGATCGCCTTTGGTGCCAGACCCGGTGCGGTTATTGAAGAAGGTGGCAAACAGCAGGTCTATTTGCAGGGTGAACGGCTTGGCTCTCACAACGCAGTGATTGAGGAAATCAACCGCGACCATGTGATGCTGCGCTATCAGGGAAAAATAGAGCGGCTCAGTCTGGTAGAAGAGGAGCGTTCCACCGTAGCCGTGACCAACAAAAAAGCCGTCAGTGACGAAGCAAAGCAAGCTGTTGTTGAGCCTGCTGTCAGTGCGCCCGTTGAGATCCCGGCGGCCGTGCGTCAGGCACTGGCGAAAGATCCGCAGAAAATTTTTAACTATATCCAGCTTACGCCTGTGCGTAAGGAGGGGATTGTCGGTTATGCAGTGAAACCGGGGGCAGATCGTTCTCTGTTCGATGCCAGCGGTTTCAGGGAAGGCGATATCGCCATTGCACTAAATCAGCAGGATTTCACTGATCCACGAGCAATGATTGCTCTGATGCGGCAGTTACCTTCAATGGATTCCATTCAACTTACGGTTTTACGCAAGGGTGCGCGCTACGACATTTCCATCGCGCTGCGCTAACCGCATTTAATCCAGGAGAATCATTCATCGTGTTTTGGCGTGATATTACGTTGTCGGTCTGGCGTAAGAAGACAACTGGCCTCAAAACAAAAAAGCGTTTACTGCCGCTGGTGCTGGCAGCGGTATTATGCAGTTCACCGGCCTGGGCGGAAGAAGCCACTTTCACCGCTAATTTTAAAGATACCGACCTGAAATCGTTCATCGAAACCGTCGGCGCTAACCTTAATAAAACCATCATTATGGGGCCGGGCGTTCAGGGGAAAGTGAGTATTCGCACTATGACGCCGCTCAATGAACGCCAGTATTACCAGTTATTCCTTAACCTGCTGGAAGCGCAGGGGTATGCCGTCGTACCGATGGAAAACGACGTGCTGAAGGTGGTGAAATCCAGTGCCGCGAAAGTCGAGCCGCTGCCGCTGGTTGGTGAAGGCAGCGACAACTACGCGGGCGATGAAATGGTCACCAAAGTCGTGCCGGTACGTAATGTGTCGGTACGCGAGCTGGCACCGATTCTGCGCCAGATGATTGACAGCGCAGGCTCAGGCAACGTTGTTAATTACGATCCCTCCAACGTAATTATGCTCACCGGACGCGCCTCCGTCGTGGAGCGGCTGACAGAAGTGATCCAGCGTGTGGATCACGCGGGAAATCGCACTGAAGAGGTGATCCCGCTGGATAACGCCTCGGCTTCGGAAATCGCCCGCGTGCTGGAAAGCCTGACGAAAAACAGCGGCGAGAACCAGCCTGCAACGCTGAAATCACAGATTGTCGCCGACGAACGCACCAACAGTGTGATTGTCAGTGGTGACCCGGCCACGCGGGACAAAATGCGCCGCCTGATCCGTCGTCTGGACTCAGAAATGGAACGCAGCGGCAACAGCCAGGTGTTCTATCTCAAATACAGCAAAGCGGAAGATCTGGTCGATGTGTTGAAACAGGTCAGCGGCACGCTCACGGCGGCTAAAGAAGAGGCGGAAGGCACAGTTGGTAGCGGGCGTGAGGTTGTCTCTATTGCCGCCAGTAAACACAGTAATGCCCTGATTGTCACCGCGCCGCAGGACATTATGCAGTCGCTGCAAAGCGTGATTGAACAACTGGATATTCGCCGTGCTCAGGTGCATGTAGAGGCGTTGATTGTGGAAGTTGCCGAAGGCAGCAATATCAACTTCGGCGTGCAGTGGGCGTCAAAAGATGCCGGGTTAATGCAGTTTGCCAACGGTACGCAGATCCCTATCGGCACGCTGGGGGCGGCGATTTCTGCAGCGAAGCCACAGAAAGGTTCAACGGTGATCAGCGAAAACGGTGCCACCACCATTAATCCGGATACTAACGGCGATCTCTCCACGCTCGCCCAGCTTCTTTCTGGCTTTAGCGGTACGGCGGTTGGCGTGGTGAAAGGCGACTGGATGGCGCTGGTACAGGCGGTTAAAAACGACTCCAGCTCGAACGTTCTCTCCACGCCGAGCATCACTACGCTGGACAACCAGGAAGCCTTCTTCATGGTGGGCCAGGATGTTCCGGTATTAACCGGCTCTACCGTTGGCTCCAATAACAGCAATCCTTTCAATACAGTAGAAAGGAAAAAAGTCGGCATCATGCTGAAAGTCACGCCGCAGATTAACGAAGGAAACGCGGTACAGATGGTGATTGAGCAGGAAGTGTCGAAGGTGGAAGGACAGACCAGCCTCGACGTCGTGTTTGGTGAGCGCAAACTGAAGACCACCGTGCTGGCTAACGATGGCGAGCTGATTGTGCTTGGCGGTCTGATGGACGACCAGGCAGGAGAAAGCGTGGCGAAAGTGCCGCTGCTTGGCGATATCCCATTGATTGGTAACCTGTTTAAATCGACGGCGGATAAAAAAGAAAAACGTAACCTGATGGTGTTTATCCGCCCGACCATTCTGCGTGATGGTATGGCGGCAGACGGCGTGTCGCAGCGCAAATATAACTACATGCGCGCCGAGCAAATCTACCGCGATGAGCAGGGCTTAAGCCTGATGCCGCACACCGCGCAGCCGATATTGCCTGCGCAAAATCAGGCCTTACCGCCGGAAGTTCGCGCGTTCCTTAATGCCGGGAGAACGCGTTAATGGTGCCTGTAGCACAGGAAACCACCGCTAACACCGTGCGTCTGCCCTACAGTTTCAGCCGTCGGTTTAGCCTGGTGGCATGGTGCGAAGCGTCGCTGGAGATCCTCCATGTGCATCCGTTGTCGCTCTCTGTTTTGCAGGAGCTGCAGCGGGGGCTGAACGCGTCTTTTACGCTGCGGCAAATCGACGAGGCCGAATTTGAACAGCGGCTGAATGCGGTCTGGCAGCGGGACTCTTCCGAAGCTCGCCAGCTGATGGAAGATCTCGGTTCCGCCGAGGACTTTTTTACCCTCGCGGAAGAACTGCCGGAAACGGAAGATCTGCTGGAAAGTGACGACGATGCGCCAATCATCAAACTGATCAACGCCATGTTGGCAGAGGCGATTAAAGAAGGCGCTTCGGATATCCACATCGAGACGTTTGAAAAGAGTCTGGTGATCCGTTTTCGTGTTGACGGCACATTACATGAAATGCTGCGTCCGGGGCGCAAACTGGCCTCGCTGCTGGTATCGCGTATTAAGGTGATGGCACGGCTGGATATCGCCGAAAAACGCGTACCGCAGGATGGGCGCATTGCGCTGCTGCTGGGTGGTCGGGCGATTGACGTGCGTGTCTCCACTATGCCTTCCGCCTGGGGCGAGCGCGTGGTGCTGCGACTGCTGGACAAAAACCAGGCCCGCCTGACGCTGGAGCGTCTGGGTTTAAGTCAGCAACTGACCGCGCAGCTGCGCCAGTTACTGCACAAACCGCACGGCATCTTTCTGGTGACGGGGCCGACAGGTTCCGGCAAAAGCACCACGCTGTACGCCGGATTGCAGGAGCTGAACAATCACTCGCGCAACATTCTCACGGTTGAAGACCCCATCGAATACATGATTGAAGGGATCGGTCAGACACAGGTTAACACCCGCGTCGGCATGACCTTCGCCCGTGGCCTGCGCGCGATTTTGCGTCAGGACCCGGATGTGGTGATGGTCGGTGAAATCCGCGATACCGAAACCGCAGAAATCGCCGTCCAGGCGTCATTGACCGGACACCTGGTACTTTCCACGCTGCATACCAACACGGCGGTGGGGGCGATCACGCGTTTGCAGGATATGGGCGTTGAGCCTTTCCTGCTCTCTTCCAGCCTGACGGGCGTGATGGCGCAGCGACTTGTTCGCACACTGTGCACCGACTGCCGCCAGCCCGCGCCTGCCACTGATGAAGAAAAACGCCTGCTGGGAATTACCGATGTGCGTACCGTCACGCTGTACCATCCGCAGGGCTGCCCCGCCTGTAATCACAAAGGTTTTCGCGGGCGTACTGCCATCCATGAGCTGATCGTGGTAGACGCCACATTGCGTGATTTGATCCACCGTCAGGCCGGGGAACTGGAGCTGGAACGTTATGTCCGGCAACACTCTGCGGGTATCCGCAGCAACGGCATTGAGAAAGTGCTTGCCGGAGAAACCTCTCTCGATGAAGTGCTGCGGGTAACGATGGAGGCGTAATGGCACTGTTTTACTATCAGGCGTTACAGCGTAATGGTCGCAAAACCAAAGGTATGATTGAGGCGGATTCCGCGCGTCATGCCCGCCAGTTGTTGCGCGGTAAAGAGCTTATCCCCGTGCACATTGAAGCCCGGATGAATGCTTCGTCAGGGGGAATGTTGCAGCATCGGCGACACGCACATCGTCGTGTGGCGGCGGCAGATCTGGCGCTGTTCACTCGCCAACTGGCAACGCTGGTGCAGGCAGCAATGCCGCTGGAAACCTGCTTACAGGCGGTCAGTGAGCAAAGTGAAAAACTGCATGTAAAAAGCCTCGGAATGGCGCTACGCAGCCGGATTCAGGAAGGTTACACCCTGTCGGACAGCCTGCGCGAACATCCCCGCGTCTTTGACTCCCTGTTTTGTTCGATGGTGGCTGCCGGAGAAAAATCCGGGCATCTCGACGTGGTACTCAATCGCCTGGCGGATTACACCGAACAGCGACAGCACCTGAAATCACGCCTGCTGCAGGCCATGCTCTATCCGCTGGTACTGCTGGTGGTGGCAACGGGCGTGGTCACTATTTTGCTGACGGCGGTGGTGCCGAAAATTATCGAACAGTTTGATCATCTCGGACACGCGCTGCCTGCCTCCACCCGCGCTCTTATCGCTATGAGCGACGCGTTGCAGACCAGCGGCGTTTACTGGCTGGCGGGTCTGCTGGGGCTTCTGGTGCTGGGGCAACGACTACTCAAAAATCCTGCGATGCGCCTGCGCTGGGATAAAACCTTGCTGCGTCTTCCCGTGACGGGGCGTGTTGCGCGCGGACTGAATACGGCGCGCTTTTCCCGCACCTTAAGCATCCTCACCGCCAGCAGTGTTCCGCTACTGGAAGGCATTCAGACCGCCGCCGCCGTGTCGGCAAATCGCTATGTCGAGCAACAACTGCTGCTGGCGGCAGATCGCGTCCGCGAAGGAAGCAGTCTACGCGCTGCGCTGGCGGAGTTGCGCCTGTTTCCGCCGATGATGCTGTACATGATCGCCTCCGGCGAACAGAGTGGCGAGCTGGAAACCATGCTTGAACAGGCCGCAGTCAACCAGGAACGGGAATTTGATACCCAGGTGGGGCTGGCGTTGGGGCTGTTTGAGCCTGCTCTGGTGGTGATGATGGCGGGTGTGGTGCTGTTTATCGTCATCGCCATCCTCGAGCCGATGCTGCAACTGAATAATATGGTTGGAATGTAATTTACGGAGTTATCACATGAATTCGTTATCCCGCACACAAAAACCACGGGCAGGTTTTACCCTGCTGGAAGTGATGGTGGTGATTGTTATTCTTGGCGTCCTGGCAAGTCTGGTGGTGCCTAACCTTTTGGGCAACAAAGAGAAAGCAGATCGGCAAAAAGCCATCAGCGATATCGTGGCGCTGGAGAACGCGCTGGATATGTATCGACTGGATAACGGGCGTTATCCGACCACCGAACAGGGGCTTGAGGCGCTGATTCAGCAACCGGCCAATATGGCGGACTCCCGCAACTACCGTCCTGGTGGATACATCAAACGGCTGCCAAAGGATCCGTGGGGCAATGATTATCAGTATCTCAGCCCGGGTGAAAAAGGACTGTTTGATGTTTACACCTTAGGGGCGGATGGTCAGGAAAACGGGGAAGGTGCTGGCGCAGATATCGGTAACTGGAATTTGCAGGAGTTTCAGTAATCAGTGCCCAAACGTGGATTCACTCTTCTGGAAATCATGCTGGTGATTTTCCTTATCGGCCTTGCCAGTGCGGGCGTGGTACAGACTTTTGCGAGCCGTTCTGAACCGCCCGCGAAAAAAGCGGCGCAGGATTTCCTGGCCCGCTTTGCGCAGTTTAAGGACAGGGCAGTGATCGAAGGGCAAACACTCGGTGTGCTAATCGACCCGCCTGGTTATCAGTTTATGCAGCGTCGTCACGGGCAGTGGTTGCCCGTTTCCGCGACCCGGTTATCGGCACAGGTTACGGTGGTGAAACAGGTGCAAATGCTGCTACAACCCGGCAGTGATATCTGGCAGAAGGAATATGCGCTGGAGCTGCAACGCCGCCGCCTGACGCTGCACGATATTGAACTGGAGCTGCAAAAAGAGGCGAAAAAGAAGACGCCGCAGATCCGTTTTTCTCCTTTTGAACCCGCCGCGCCGTTTACGCTGCGCTTCTACTCGGCGGCGCAAAACGCGTGTTGGGCGGTAAAGCTGGCGCACGATGGCGCGTTATCCCTCAATCAATGTGATGAGAGGATGCCATGAAGCGCGGATTTACCTTGCTGGAAGTGATGATCGCACTGGCGATTTTTGCGCTGGCTGCCACGGCGGTGTTACAGATTGCCAGCGGTGCGCTGAGTAATCAGCAAATCCTTGAGGAAAAAACGGTAGCGGGCTGGGTAGCTGAAAACCAGACCGCACTGCTCTACCTGATGACCCGCGAACAACGGGCGCTCAGGCACCAGGGCGAGAGTGATATGGCAGGAAGCCGCTGGTACTGGCGAACCACACCGCTGAGTACAGGCAACGCGCTACTCCAGGCGGTGGATATTGAAGTCAGCCGTCACGAAGACTTTTCGTCGGTGATTCAGTCACGACGCGCCTGGTTTAGCGCCGTGGGAGGCCAACAGTGAGAAGGACTCACGCTGGTTTCACGTTACTGGAAATGCTGGTGGCAATCGCCATTTTTGCCTCGCTGGCACTGATGGCACAGCAGGTGACAAACGGCGTTACACGCGTGAATAGCGCCGTCGCCGGACACGATCAAAAACTGAACCTCATGCAGCAAACGATGAGTTTTCTGACCCACGATCTGACACAAATGATGCCGCGTCCGGTAAGAGGCGATCAGGGTCAGCGAGAACCTGCGTTACTGGCGGGCGCTGGCGTGCTGGCCTCTGAGAGTGAAGGAATACGCTTTGTGCGCGGCGGTGTGGTTAATCCATTGATGCGTCTGCCGCGCAGTAATCTGCTCACCGTCGGTTACCGCATTCATGACGGTTATCTCGAACGGTTAGCCTGGCCGCTGACCGATGCCGCAGGCAGCGTGAAGCCAACAACGCAAAAGTTGATTCCGGCGGATTCACTTCGTTTGCAGTTTTACGACGGCACGCGCTGGCAGGAAACCTGGTCATCAGTGCAGGCGATCCCTGTGGCAGTGCGCATGACTCTGCATTCGCCGCAATGGGGCGAGATTGAACGCATCTGGTTGTTACGCGGGCCGCAATTATCATGATCACCTCACCACCAAAACGCGGAATGGCACTGGCCGTAGTGCTGGTATTGCTGGCGGTCATGATGCTGGTAACCATCACGCTTTCCGGGCGGATGCAGCAACAACTTGGGCGAACGCGCAGCCAGCAGGAGTACCAGCAGGCGCTGTGGTATAGCGCCAGTGCAGAAAGCCTGGCGTTGAGCGCACTCAGTCTGAGCCTGAAAAATGAAAAGCGTGTGCATCTGGCACAGCCGTGGGCTTCTGGCCCTCGTTTTTTCCCACTGCCGCAGGGGCAAATCGCCGTCACTCTGCGTGACGCACAGGCCTGCTTTAACCTGAATGCCCTCGCTCAGCCGACGACGGCGTCGCGTCCGCTCGCGGTACAACAACTGATTGCCCTGATCTCGCGCCTGGATGTGCCTGCTTATCGGGCCGAACTGATAGCCGAAAGCTTGTGGGAATTTATTGACGAGGACCGCAGCGTGCAGACGCGTCTGGGCCGTGAAGACAGCGAGTATCTCGCCCGTTCGGTACCGTTCTACGCCGCGAATCAACCGCTGGCCGATATCAGCGAGATGCGCGTGGTGCAGGGAATTGACGCCGGGCTTTATCAAAAACTGAAACCGCTGGTCTGTGCGCTGCCGATGACCCACCAGCAAATCAACATCAATACCTTAGACGTCACGCAAAGTGTGATTCTTGAGGCGCTGTTTGACCCGTGGTTAAGCCCTGTTCAGGCGCGGGCGTTATTACAACAACGTCCGGCGAAGGGCTGGGAAGATGTCGATCAGTTTCTCGCACAGCCGCTACTTGCTGACGTCGATGAGCGTACTAAAAAACAGCTAAAAACCGTCCTGAGCGTGGACAGCAGTTACTTCTGGCTGCGTTCAGATATCACCGTGAATGAGATTGAACTGACGATGAACTCGTTAATTGTCCGCATGGGCCCACAACACTTTTCTGTTCTCTGGCATCAGACAGGAGAAAGTGAGTGAGTTCCATCCTTGAGATTTTTTTCCCGCTTTGCGCCGCTGATCCCATCCGTTGGCAGCGCCGTACACCCGACGTGGAGCACGGTATCTGGTCTGACGTTGCTGGCGAACATCTCCAGCAATGGTTGCAAACTGATGCGATTCGACTCTACATTCCTGGCGAATGGATCAGCGTCTGGCAGGTTGAACTGCCTGATGTCCCCCGCAAGCAGATACCGACTATTCTGCCCGCCTTACTGGAAGAAGAGCTGAACCAGGATATCGATGAACTGCATTTCGCCCCGTTGAAAATCGACCAGCAACTGGCAACCGTAGCTGTGATTCACCAGCAGCATATGCGCAACATTGCGCAGTGGTTGCAGGAAAACGGCATTACTCGCGCCACCGTTGCACCGGACTGGATGTCCATTCCTTGTGGATTTATGGCTGGCGATGAACAGCGAATTATTTGCCGCATCGATGAATGCCGGGGATGGAGCGCCGGGCGGGCGCTGGCCCCGGTCATGTTCCGCGCACAGCTCAATGAGCAGGCATCACCGCTTTCGCTGACCGTAGTCGGAATCGCGCCGGAAGAGCTATCCGCATGGGCTGGCCCAGACGCTGAACGTCTGACCGTTACGGCCCTGCCAGCCGTTACCACTTATGGCGAACCTGAAGGGAACCTGCTAACAGGGCCGTGGCAGCCTCGTGTCAGCTACCGAAAACAGTGGGCGCGCTGGCGGGTGATGATTCTGCCGATATTGCTGATTCTGGTTGCGCTGGCAGTGGAACGGGGCGTGACGTTATGGAGCGTCAGCGAACAGGTGGCGCAAAGCCGCACCCAGGCGGAGAAACAGTTCTTAACGCTATTCCCGGAGCAGAAGCGGATTGTGAATTTACGCTCTCAGGTGACGATGGCGCTGAAAAAATATCGCCTACAGGCCGACGATACCCGGCTGCTCGCAGAATTGTCAGCGATCGCCAGTACCCTGAAATCAGCGTCACTTACCGACATCGAAATGCGTGGTTTCACCTTTGATCAAAAACGCCAGACGCTTCACCTCCAGCTACGGGCTGCGAACTTTGCCAGCTTCGACAAACTGCGTAGCGCACTGGCGGCAGATTATGTTGTGCAACAGGACGCGTTACAGAAAGAGGGTGATGCGGTTTCCGGCGGCGTAACGTTGCGGAGGAAATAACATGTTACGCGATAAATTTATTCACTATTTTCAGCAATGGCGTGAACGCCAGTTAAGCCGTGGCGAACACTGGCTGACACAACACCTGGCGGGGCGTTCTCCGCGTGAAAAAGGCATGTTACTGGCAGCGGTAGTGTTCCTGTTTAGCGCCGGATATTACGTTCTCATCTGGCAGCCGTTGAGCGAACGGATTGAGCAACAGGAGACGATGTTGCAGCAGCTGGTGGCGATGAACGCGCGACTGAAGAGCTCCGCGCCGGATATTATTGCGGCGCGAAAATCCGGCACGACAACGCAAGCACAGGTATCGCGGGTCATCAGCGACAGTGCTTCGGCGCATTCAGTGGTCATTAAGCGGATAGCCGAGCGCGGGGAGAATATCCAGGTCTGGATAGATCCTGTGGTATTTAATGATCTGCTGAACTGGTTAAACGCGCTGGATGAAAAGTATGCGCTGCGGGTGACACAAATTGATGTCAGCGCAGGTGAGAAGCCTGGGATGGTGAACGTGCAGCGACTGGAATTTGGAGGGGGGTAAGTATCAGGAGATTAATATCAATAAAATTACTCTCGTTAACGTGGCGAGAGTAATTCCCCCAGACCTTATAAGCTAAGTTTTTTCGTGAAGGTTATTGCCAGATCCAAAAGCAAAAACCCGCCTTGTGGGCGGGTTCTTTAGAATAGTGGTGCCGGACTCGGAATCGAAAATTTCTTTTATCATATTGATATTAATATAATTTATTTGGTTTGATTAAAAATGTACCCTCAATTATACCCGCAGTCCCTTTTGATATCGAAAGGGAATCACACTCGGGATCAGGCTGAGAGCACAGAAGGAAAGTACCTGGCTATTATATCGTTAATTCTGTCAATCAGTTCCAGCCTTTTGAAAGTGATGTGTGCAGATCCCTTCTTAAAGTATTTAATGATGAACATCTCGTCTTCATAGCGCTCTTTACCCTGAACGGACTGGATGTGACCATCCAGACGAATAGTGATGTTTTCCCGGTTGTCGGGGATCGGTTTGCCGCTGAACAGATGTAGCATTCTTTCCAGGTCGACGAGTCGGTCAGTCTGTTGCCCGGTGATAAGATGAAACCCCCACCGGTCCCACCTCACTAGGTTGTTGACGATAATTTTACTGCCAAATTTGCAGGGGCAATTGGTTTTGTAATTCCAGTTCAGTCCCCTGAAGACGTTGATCACCCCTCGCTCAAACACCTCATCCTTATTCTGGTGTAGTTGTTCAAATGTGCTCAGAATGTTCGCTTCACTGATTTCCGGAAAATTATCGTGCTCCAGTGACCGGTACCATGTGTCACGGGCCTGTGCATCCATTAAGGAAAGCATCCCTGAACGTTGCATCAGGTCACGCCAGATTTCGCGATCGAGATTGCGTGTGATGGCTTTCATTGCGGTTTCCGGTTTCTCCATCAGCCAGCAGCCGCAGCGAAAATCCTGTTTCATGGCCCAGTCCGGGGCGGCTTTACCGCCAATACTTTCTGTCATTGCTGATATTTCAGCCAGTTGCCGGATAAGTGTGTCGATTTGCAGCAGTGTACTCTTTCGTACAGCCAGAATGTGGCGGATACTGGTTGAGCAGATAACGTCCGTATGCCCGGTGACCACTTCCGGACGGGAGATTGTGATGTCTGACATTATCGGTTTCCCTTTTGGTTTATAAACGAAAACGCCAGCCCTGTTCAGGCTGACGTCAGTGGAATGAAGTATGGTGAGTGATATTTACCGGTTCTGGTGCAGAAGCTGCAGATGACGAAGAGTACGGACATCCTCCCGGGCCTGTTCGATACAGGGCAACAGTGCTACCGAATCCGTTTTATCCTCATCGTTGTCAAAGATAATTCCCGATTCGCAGTCGATATTGTCCTGCAGCCACGCAATGAGGATATCCAGCGCTGTTTCAGTGGTTAATGGCATCACGCTCTGTATCACTGTATTGTCTTCCGGCAACTGATGAGGGCTGGCAGAAGTCGCCGGTGTTTCGGTAGCGTCACGTTCATTCACCACGCGGAGTGAATAACCGTTTTCAGCGACTTTGTTAATCAGTTCAGCGAGCTCAATACCATCGACGTCAACGACAATGCGCCCCATGTTCAGCGCCTGCGCATTAATGCTGTCGGCTTCCAGCGTCAGGGCCAGTTTCATTGTTTCGCCCCCGGATGTTTACCCAGGGTAATGTTATTTACCGTTCTGTAGTTGTCGCGTGTCATCAGGCCGGTTGCCCGGCGTGCCCGGAGGATATCAATACTGTTTATTAACTGAGAACGGGTACAGGCGCTGAATCCCGGCTGGTCGGTACGTACCAGTGCGTATTTTTCAACGAGAAAGTTCACCGCATCGCACAGTGAAATGCCTGCCTCAATATGCTGCTCAATCACACGTTCATCAGCGAACGGTGTGTCATTCAGCGTAAGGCCGTAGTGCTGATCCAGCAGTCGGGTGAGCAGTGTCTGCCAGATTTCAACCGGAGACGGGCGTGAACTGGCCGCCTGCCCGGGTAATACAGGTAATGTTTTCATACTGAAGATTTTCCTGATATGCAGAGATGAAAAATGGAAAAGTGGCGTGGTGAAAGCACCAGGCCGGAGCAGAAGGTTATTCTGGAGAGTTACTTTTTCGTTTCGGGCGTCGGATAAACAGCCATATAAACGTAGCCACAACTGCCGAGGGTGTCGGCTTCGCAGGTCAGCCCTTTTGCATACAGCGTGACGGTATGCTGATGGCGGGGATTCAGTTCACCGCTGGTGAGCATGAGTTCCAGTTGTTTCATCAGCAGCGGAAAGGCCTGGTCCAGGTGGTACGAATCCGCGTCGCTGAACCGCCCTCTGATACCGGCGCGGTCGGCAAGGTAATGCAACCGATTGCCTTCCTGTACCAGACGGGCACCAAAACAGGGCGTCACGGTGCAGGGCAGTCCCCACCAGGTGCGGTCGTTATTGTCGTCGGGAAGCGTTGTCCCGGGGAGTGTGTCTGACACGATAAAATCCTCACAGAAAATTGGTTAAGAATGGTCCGGTGGTGGCGATAATTCTGCTCTTCTGAATGCCCTTCCAGACTCAGTTCAGGGTGACGCTCATCAGCCGGACATACGGACCAAAACTGTCCTTCCGGCGTTCTGCAAACACAGCCAGCACACCGGGAATATCCTGTACTTCACGGCCGGTATATGTATCCGTGCTACCGTGCCAGCGGTATTTACCGGTACAGAACGGAAAAAGACGGGATGCAGGATGCTGACGGTGAATACGCATGGCTTCACCACGGGTGATGATTTTCATGAGAATAGTCCTCCTGAATGTGAAAGTAAGAAACAGCTGAGAAAGAGAAACTGAAGTGATATGAAGGTGATTGTGACGGTGACGGGTTAAAGCAGACCGTGTTCCGCAAAGGAGAAAACCTGGCTGCCACCGACTATCAGATGGTCCGGCACCCGGATATCCACCAGGCCCAGTGCCTGTACCAGACGTTCGGTGATAAGCCGGTCTGCCTTACTGGGTGTGACTTCACCGGACGGGTGATTGTGTGCCAGTACCACGGCAGCGGCATTGTGGTACAGGGCGCGTTTAATCACTTCCCGGGGATGGACTTCCGTGCGGTTGATGGTGCCGGTGAAGAGGGTTTCACCGGCAATCAGCTGATTCTGGTTGTTCAGATACAGCACCCGGAATTCTTCACGCTCCAGTCCCGCCATGTTCAGAATCAGCCATTCCCGTGCTGCACGGGTGGAGGTGAAGGCCACGCCAGGTTCATGAAGATGGCGGTCCAGGGTTTTCAGGGCCCGTTGAATGAGGCTGCGCTCGCCGGGCGTCATCGCGCCGGGCAGAAAGGAAAGTTGTTGCATTGTGCTTCTCTCCATTCAGTCGATGATGCGCATAATGGCGCTGCATTCCGGATGCTGCAGGGCGTAATCCCGCAACCGGTAATAATGGACCGTCATGGCATAACACTCCGTACGACAGGCGTGATGACTGTACGTCATCAGACAGGCAGCAATGCCGGCGGCTTCCGGGCTCATTTCAGCGCGGTTACCGTTCATGGCATTGAACAGTACCCATATTTCGTCATCATCGTCATCCGGTTCGGGTGCCATAAATGCCCCGCCGTTGTTCAGAGTGTACAGATTCCAGATACCACCGCAGTAGTCTTCGCACAGACGGTCCATCCAGCCGAAAACACGGGGCTCCAGGGTCACCCACTGTGGAATGAGGCCAAAATGTTGCGGCCAGAAGCTGATGCGCTGTTCATCAGGGACTATGGTGGCAACCAGCTGAGGCTGGTCCTTCCCTGATGCAGCGGTTACGGAAACAGAAGGAGTGGTGGAATTATGCGAGACGGTTGTCATGAGATTATTCCTTATCAAAAGTAAATGAATGGAAGAAACCCCGGGGGAAGGGACAGACGTGAGTCAGAACTGCGCTTTCAGGGAAAAGGCATCAGCACATGCTCTCCAGCAGCGTTTCAGCCATCACCCACAATGCGCGATTGAGCTTAATGTCGGTATCAATGCTGTGAATGGCCCGGGTATGGATACGTTTTCCTTTTGCACTGCGACCGGAAATCCCGCCTTTCAGCATATTCTCCTGGATGGTCTGATATGCGCTCCACAGGTCCTTACCGTAATCCTCCCGGCGTCGCGGCGTCAGAATGTCGGCGGTGGTGACGGGCTGATGTTCGTCACCATAACGGTAAGTCAGTGCCGCCTGTGCCAGCGCCTGGCGTGCCGGTGGCAGCAGGACCAGCGACTGCATGGCATCACGCTTCTCCTCTATCCGGTCAAACACGCCCACCACCTCGTAAGCCCCTTCGATAACTTTCTCCACTACATTTCCCCGGTGTGGAACACGCACTTCCCCCAGAGACTGACCACAGACGCAGCCGTTCTGGCAGACGAACCTGAAGTAACCCGGCAGCATCTGGTAGCTGGAGGTACCGTCATGAGAGTTGAGCAGAATAATTTCAGGGACATGTTCTCCGTTTATCTCTCCGGCCCGCCGCAGACGCAGCATGTGTTTGGTATATTCCCGGCGGCTCTGGTCGCGCACACGGGTCTGGCAGGCGAAGAACGGCTGAAAGCCTTCCCGCTGCAGATTTTCCAGGACGGTAATGGTGGGAATGTACGCATACCGTTCACTGCGGGAGGTGTGCCGGTCTTCCCCAAAAATACTGGGTACATGGCGTATCAGTTCTTCATGTGTCAGCGGACGGTCACGGCGTATCTGGTTTGCAGCATAACCAAAACGACTGGCTAATCGCATACTTTGCTCCTTATCGGTGGTTAAGATTTACTGGTGCAATAAATGAAAAAAGCCGCGTCTCCCGGAGAAGACGCGGCCTGACGGGTGAAATGAATAAGGTTTATTGTCTGAGAGGCCTTTCACTGGCGAGCCACGCATTAAGCGGCTTTCCGGTAACAATGGCTGGGGCTGTATTTACCTTTGATATTAATAATGTGCAGAGAAACGCATGGTTTACTCCTTAGATTTTAAGTTTGTCCTGGGCTACAACGATGGGTGCTCCAGAGGTGTCGATAACACCTACAGTTGGTACACCGTTTTTGATTTTGAAGAACGGTTTGTTTTCGCCTGAACACAGTTGGTTGTCTTTGTATTCAATTTTCTGCGCTTTCCAAGTTTCCAGGTTGAGTACCGACATAGGGCTGTCGTAGCACCAGGCACCACCTTGCTCAACAACGAAAACATACCTGTTACCTTTGTATTCAAACAAATTCTTTGTCTGGCAATACAGGCCGTCAATTTCTGTGCAGTAGAATTCGTCGGTACTGTTGACGTATTTGATACCCGCCGGTAGTTTTACTGTTTTTGCTGCTACGTTAAGAGAGAACAGAACAGTTACAGCAACGAGTAAAGTTTTGATAAACGTTTTCATGACAGACTCCTTAAATTAATTAACCGTAGCTACGTATTTCTTAACCAGATAAGCGAATTCATTAACGCCGATATCGCCGAACCAAACCAGGTAACCTGGGTCGACGTTGTAATAGTAACCTACCACGACATGGGTCTGCGGGTTATAAAGCGTCGTGATGTATTCCCAACCACAAGCATTGCTTTTACAAGCGGTAGACTCAAGCCAGACTTTGCCGTTGATTTGTACAGGAAAAACATCGCCGCCAGGACCATTCATCACGCCATCTTTACCGAATAACCCGTCTAGTCCGACAGGTTTCAACGCTTTATCGATTGCGGCTTTATAAGTCGCGTCGTCGGTATAGAGCGTATTGATATCAGGACACGCACCAGGTTGTTCAGCCCAGGCTTCCGGGTTACAACTAAGTGCTTGTTTTACGGTAGCCGCTTCTGCGTTAAAGTTAAAGCCTGTGAACAGAACCGCCAGAAATAACATAAGGGTATGTAAACGTTTCATTGTAAATATTCTTCCGTTGTAAATGGCGCTGGAAAATTTCTCATCAGTGAAACCTTCCGGAAGTTTCCACCCCTTGTATGATGTATATCGCCAGTATTTTATTTCATCCCGGCTGTAATTTTTATATTCCCCGGCACGTGCAATAACGCTTACCAGAGATATAAGGCTCATTAATAACTTTACAGGTAATTTCATAATTAAATTTCCAGTGAGTGAATTGACAGATGAGGGGTAAAACTTTCTCTCAGGTAATATATGTCTGAAAATATTTTCAATAACACCAGACAGGAAAAACACCACCACAGGCGGTGGCGTTTCTTTGGGGCGTCTTTATTTAATCCGGGCCATCGCGTTTCTCAGTGCCAAATCTGCCTCTTCCGTTATCTCCAGACTTTTCTGCAACACCGTTTCTGACCGGGACAGTACCTGACGTGCTGCCAGCGGTTTCCGGATATGCTCCATCGTCAGCATCGTGTCTTCATAGCCCTGCTGACGCCAGGCGTCGGTATGTGCCAACGTGAAACTGAGCAGACCGCCGCTGTTGCCACCATCACCTGCATATTTCAGCCTTTTCCGGGGACGGATCTCAAGGATTGTGGTGTCCGGAAAAGCCTGGCGATCCCATAAAGAACCGTCACTCAGATGCGTCACAATCACCATATTGCATCCGGCATCGACCAGAGGCGTCACAGGGGTATTTCCCTGCATATTTCGCCATCCTCCCATACCACCATCACCGAACATTGTCCCCTGAACCTCACGGGGACGGAACAGCAGGGGCAGCGCGGCTGACGCAAGCAGAGCCTCTTTCTGCTGTCCGCGGGGCAGGCTCTGGATATGCTGAAAAACGGCGTTTTTCGTGGTTCCGGCACCCAGTTCAGCACGAATGCAGTCAATAATATCCTGCATGCCCCCTTCTGTGGGGTACAGCGACACATACAGCGGTAGCCCGTCTGCCAGAGCATCAGTATCAAGATAATGATCCAACAGCGCTGTCAGAGGCTCATCTGACAACAGCGGCTGAGCCATCGGATTGTCGAAGCCGTTGATTATCGATATATGGCGAAGAAGTGTCGTAAGCAGTGCTCCTGCACGTCCGGGGATCTGGCAGAGGTTCATGGCCTGAACCATTTTTTTCAGCAATGAAAAGTAAACCGATCGGTTTACCGACAGCACCTGATTATTCCCCAGATGCTTCCAGAGCGCCTCCAGGCGTGCGGCTGCTTCTGACAGATCGGGAGAGGCCGCGATAATGGCACCATTGAATGCGCCAATGCTGGCCCCTGAAACCATGCTGATCTGTGTGCCACACTCTGCCAGTGCCTTAACCACACCTGCCTGATAAGCGCCCACCGCCCCGCCGCCGGACAGCACCAGCCCCGTTTTCATTTCTGTACTCATGCTGCCCCCTTCTGAAATATTTCATCGACCATACTTTCAGAGAGGCGTTCTGCAGAGCAGAGGCGAGGCATGCGAACCGGTAAGTGTTCTGCAGCCTGCGTGGTTGACCAGATCACCGGATGCTGCTCTTCACTGCACCAGTCCCCCAGCCAGTTAATCGCGTCATGCCACTCGTTATCTGCCTGCTCCCGGCCCTGACCACCAAGCCAGTCCAGAGTGTTCAGACGCACGGTTGCACTACCGCCACTCTCCTGTGCCATCTGCGTTAATGCTTTATGTCTGAGAATATCCAGTAGCTGGTTAACCTGGCCTGTTTCGCCCTGGCGTATCACATCACCAAACGCGCCCCAGCGAAGCTCTTCAAGTGCCACATAACAACGTCCGGCAGGGGAAAATGACGCATATCGCCCGGCGCTCCACCATGAGAATATCTGCTCAAGATGTAACTGCGCCCGCTGAACCTGGTCAACACGGTGGAGTTTTTCTTCAAGATGATTCAGTTTCTGGTGAACCTGATCGGCCAGGGTGAGTAACTGCTCCCGCGTGTCAGCCGAATAATGCGCCAGCCTGGCAGTATCACTGACCAGTGAACTGACCCTGTCGTTTACCCGGGTAATCGCGTAGTTTGTGGTGGCAAGTGACGTTGTCAGCTCCGTCAGCCAGCGCAGGGACGCCTCAACGCCCTGTGCAAGCGAAGCATTGATGGCATTCTGCCGTGCAGCGCCTTCGCCGGTCATCCCCTCTTTTAAACGCCGGAAGAACGTGCGCTCTCCGGCCGTGCGGATATGCTCCTGTGCAACATCGATTCCGTTTGCGAAATCAACCACAAATTTTTCAGGAAGACAGGTGAGTACCTGACATACCCGGTTATCAGCAATTTGTTGAATAAATGGTGAAGTCACAGCATTGTCTCCAGCTCTTCCCTCAGCGCCTTACTGTCAGTAATGAGCTCAGGAACCCTTTCATTTAATGCCTGAAGTCGCCCGGTAAGCCGTTCCTGCGCCTGCTGATCGCGTTTACGATCTTCAGAGCTCTGAATCAGCGTGTTACGCAGTTGTTCAACTTTCTCCCTGAATGCGCAGAAAAAGGCATCGATTTCCTGGCGGACGGGCTGGTTAATATCCTGCTCAATGGATGCCTGCAGCTCCCCGAAATATGCCCGGGTCAGTGACATCACTTCCTCTCTGACCTTGTTGATATTGATCACGCTGCGGCTCACATCCACACTGTACTCTTTCCAGCCCCAGTCACTGGTGTTTGCCCATCGACAAAGCGTACCCCAGACACCATCCTGTCGACAGCGACGAGTGACGGTCTCCGTTCTTTCCTCCATAAGCGCGCTCAGATTTGTTTTTACTGCGAGCCGGGTCTGTAACTGGCTGACTGCCGGAAAACTGATTTTTACAGTGAAACCTTCATCCTCCAGACGGGCATTGATGCGTCCGGCAATATTTTCTGTGGCGTACAGGGCCGTACCACGAAAACCTGTTTCAATACCCCTGACGATTTTTTCCAGTTCAGGACGGAACTGTGCTTCAGCCTCACGGTGCAGGCTGGTCACGGTCGATTCGATTTGCGTCATCAGTTCAAGGGCTTCCCTGCGATCACTGAATTTTATTTCGGGGCTGTCCGGATCAAAGTCCCGCATCCTGTCATGCTGATTTCCGGTTCCGAAAATATCGTGAAAGAAAGCGAATGCGTTTCTCTCCCGGGGCTGCGCTGAATTTTCTTCCTCCAGCATTTGCTGTTCTTTGCGTTTACCGCTTCTGAAATAGTCATTCAGCTCCTCTTCCAGTGAGGTGCAGACCCCCGTCAGTAATTCCCGGGTTTTAGTATCGATCTCCTCCATAGCCATTCTGACATCTGCGGTCACCTGCTCCTGACAGTCCGCGATTTCCCGGATATCCGCCAGCAGGCTGGAGATATGCGCCTGCAGTGACTGAATGCTTTGCTGTAGCCCCTGATGGCGTAATGACAGATATTCGCTGACATTTTCCGCATTCTGCATCAGTTTTGCGGCGGCAGAATCAACCGCCAGTGCCGCCGCTCTGGAATGGGAGCTCTGTATGACTTCCGTTATCAGTTGATCGATAAGTGAACCTTCCCACAGGTCTGTCGCCCCTTCGGTTGCCATTTCACTGTCTTTACAGACGTATTCTTTTTTCATGCGACCGAAGGCTTCCCTGACAAAATCATCGACCCAGGCTTCATCAACAGGAAGGGTTCCGTTTTTCCGTAACTCATGAAGCGCACGGTTAGCCAGGTACGCCTGACGTGATGAGCCTGGATAAACGCGGGAGGCGGGCAGCACATCACTGTTCAGCATTGCCGGAACTTTCTGGCGTACGGCATCTGCCCCATCGCCATTGCGGTCTTTCTCATCAAATTTATTGACCAGCACAAACAGGCGGCCGGCTGATACGTCAGCAATGGCATTAAGCTCTTTACGGACGTCTTCATCCGCTTTTGAGTTCATCTGGGTGTAATCCATCACCGCCAGCACCGCAGAGGCTTTCTGCAGTTGATCCCGCATCATCACTTCCATCTGCGGTTGTCCGGCCTCATTAGGGCCGGGGGTATCCAGCAGTGTGAGTGTTCCCTGGCATGCATCCATCCCCACCAGATGGCTGAATTCCACGTCGATCACCGGCAGTTTCTGCACTTCTGCGTATTCATCAAAAGGAAACTCACTCCCCATTGCCGCAGCAAGGCGAACCAGATCGTTTAACGATGCCAGTCCGGTAAAGATTTCCTCCTCCCCGTGGTATTCATTTTTGAGCCAGCCATCATTTGCCAGAATATCCAGCAGTTCGCAGGTATCCCCGGTTTGCTGCAGGGTCTGTGCGACTTGCTGTCCTGCCGGGGTGTCGAGTTTTTGTTGCAGTGTGCTTAATAAATTGCGGACGGGCTGAATATGTTCCAGATGGAGGACCGGCTCAGTTTTTCCGGGAACGTGGCGGATGAGCGTCGGTACAGAGGTCATGGGGCGGTTACGGTTAGGCAGAATTTCCTGCCCCACAATGGCGTTGATGGTAGTTGATTTACCTGCTTTCATCGTGCCGACAACAGCCAGCACCATCTCCCTGCGGGCGGTTTTGATTTGTTCGCCCTCCAGCTCCTCAATTCTTTTCAGTGCTTTCTGTTTATCGAAAAGCAGTCTGTTTTCGTTCTTACTGTCAGATAACACATCCGGTTCATCAACCATTTGCCGGAGCAGATTAATGTTCAGTTGCAAAAGTCGGTCGGCTTCATCACAAAGCAGGGCGATGTTCTTTTCGTGCATTATTTAACCTTCCTGAGACGCATTTTCATGACAACCACGGAGGAGGTCATTTACCACAAACGATCGTTTATAACGATCGATGCATTCTATTAATCTGGAAAACACAACACAAGGGGACAACCCGGGTATGGCTGCGTTTGCATTGTGTTTTCATGGAGTTAAAAATCTGTAACAAGAGTCTGGTGCATCACCACCGGGTTCAGAAGAAAATCCAGTTCCATACCGCGCGGGCAACAGAGGCAATACAGACGCTCTCCGCCGTGTCAAATATCCGGTCCACCGCACCGGTAAACTGTTCACGGGCCTGAGCGCGGACAGATTCCGTGCGCAGCTCGTCCTGCAGGCGGGTCATCAGGGGACTGGCGGCATGGTCGGGAAGCGCTGTCATGAGCGCACTGACCAGCGTATCCAGTTCCCAGCCGGTGCGGGCCGATACGGCCACAACCGGATGTACGGGCCGGAACAGACGGAATACCGCCTCCGTTTTTTCGCGAATATTCTGTGCCTGTGCGGGAGAAGGCTGAATGCCGGCCATATCCCATTCATGGCAGGGCTCCGTTTTGTCGGCCTGCGTCACCACAAACAGCACCTGCTGATGTCCCCGGTGCAGGATGTGTCGCCAGAAATACTCATCCACAGACAGGGCACGGTCATCGGCTTTAATCAGCCACAGTACCAGGTCAAGTTCAGGCAGAATGTCACGGTACAGGGCTTCATACTCTGCATCCCTGTCCCGGCTCTCGCCCACCCCGGGCAGGTCAGTGATAACCATGTTGTGACCATGGCCACTCAGGCGGAAGCGCCGCACTTCCCGGGTGCCGGCGTGAACATCACTGACCGGGGTGACCTCCCCCTGAAACAGTGCATTACAGAGTGAGGATTTACCGGCCCCGCTTTTCCCCATAATGCCAATCACGGGTTCGTGACTGGTGAGTTTGCGCAGATGTTCCAGGATGTGACGGGAAAGTGAGTAAGGCAGGGAGGAGAGCGGTTTTTCAATTGCCTCAATGGCATCAGACGGATTCATACATGTATTCCCGGTGAAAAAAGACAAAACCCCCGCACACCGGAAAGGTGGCGGGGGACTCACGGAGATAATATATGTCTGAAATTATTTGGAATGCAGGTATATGTGGCTGATACAGGTCTGAATCT
Source organism: Escherichia sp. MOD1-EC5189 (assembly GCF_002966045.1). NCBI lineage: Bacteria > Pseudomonadati > Pseudomonadota > Gammaproteobacteria > Enterobacterales > Enterobacteriaceae > Escherichia > Escherichia sp. MOD1-EC5189. The sequence continues at coordinate 232,023 of NZ_PTRX01000006.1, forward strand.
AATCTGACAGTCCGCTCTGTGCCAGTAGCGGACGTTACTAACATAATTCAAGAAGATTAAAGTATTCCGGAAACGATTTTGTTAGAATGTTTTAATTATGTAACCAAGATACATTTTCTTATGAGAGTATATGCGAGTTTTTATCTTATAATCAGAAGATTACAATCTGAACTTGTGATAGTAAAGTTACATAATTAATTATGTTAACATTGAAAAAATCATAGGAATGCTAGTGATAAAGCCTGAAATTACATCTCTATTCAAATACTGCCCTATCGGTAAGAATCAATTAAGTGCTCTTGCACAGCGGAAAATCTGGTACTCAAAACCGGCAGGATTTAACGATCCTTTTGACACCCAATTTTATGTGAGAGGACAAAGGCATGTGTACGAACGGGAAATGGACTCTGAAAAATTATCAGCCATTTTTGGTGAAGATATGTCAGATGTAATGGTTTCCAAAAAACGTTCTCTTGATGAACTTTTGGACAGATTTAAAAGCGGTTTAGAAAAGTTAGGTATTCTTTCACTAGCAAGCAGTAACAAAAATTTGCTGATGTGGTCGCATTATGCTTCTGAACATAAAGGTATGTGCTTAGAGTTTAAACGCATCGCCGGCACAGCCTTAGCAGATGATAAAATAACTAGGCCGATGAATTACAATGATAATTATCCATCGATACAGGCAAGTTCAATTTTAAATGAAGTCGATACATTATCTAATAAAATTAGAATATTACATACAAAATCTAAACATTGGGAATACGAGCAGGAGTGGAGGCATGTAGTTGAGCAAGGTAATGAGTTACATCCTTGGCCCGCAGAATTAATTTCTGTTTATTTCGGCTGCAAGACAGATATGTCAGATATACATTTGGTAAGAAGTATAATTACGGACCCAAATGTTAATTACTATAAAGGAAATTTGTACAGTGATAAATTTGACATTTATTTTCAACCGATATAATTACTTAAAAACATATATACATTAACTAATGTTAAGTATTGTAAATACATCACGATCGATTGAATGTCTGCTGTTCGCTCGCAGCGGACCTGATCTTACCCAGCAATAGTGGACACGCGGCTAAGTGAGTAAACTCTCAGTCAGAGGTGACTCACATGACAAAAACA
>NZ_PTRX01000070.1:0-3424 GCF_002966045.1 Escherichia sp. MOD1-EC5189
TCTCCAGATCGTGCGTTGCCAGCGCAAAACCTGCACCGAGATCTTCCAGCGAGGCAATCGCTTCAAGACGTTTTTGCGCATCGGTAGTCATCGCTTTTGGATGCGGCGTCAGCAGCCATGCATATGCCTGGTGGTGCGAACGCCCGACGCGACCGCGCAACTGGTGCAACTGTGCCAGACCGAAGTGATCCGCACGTTCAATGATAATGGTGTTGGCGGTAGGAATGTCGATCCCGGTTTCGATAATGGTGGTACAAACCAGCACGTTGAAACGTTGATGATGGAAATCATTCATCACCCGTTCCAGTTCGCGCTCGCGCATCTGCCCGTGACCGATGGCGATCCGCGCTTCTGGTACCAGTTCTGCCAGTCGTTCGGCGGCTTTCTGGATGTTTTCCACATCATTGTAGAGATAATAAACCTGCCCCCCGCGCAGAATTTCGCGCAGGATCGCCTCCCGTACCACCAGACTGTCATACTCACGGACAAAGGTTTTAACTGCCAGACGACGGGCAGGCGGCGTAGCGATAATCGACAGATCGCGCATTCCGCTCATCGCCATATTCAGCGTACGTGGGATCGGCGTTGCGGTAAGTGTCAGAATATCCACGTTCGCCCGCATCGCTTTAATGCGCTCTTTATGACGCACCCCGAAGCGGTGTTCTTCATCGACAATCAGCAGACCTAAATCTTTAAACTTGACGTCATTTTGCAGCAGTTTGTGCGTACCGATCAGAATATCGATTTTCCCTTCCGCCACTTCCGCAAGGATTTGCGTCTGCTCTTTGGCGCTGCGGAAACGGGAGATCATTTCGATGCGTACCGGCCAGTTGGCGAAACGGTCGCGGAAGTTGTCGTAATGCTGCTGCGCGAGAAGGGTGGTAGGCACCAGCACCGCCACCTGCTTGTGGTTATCTACCGCCAGGAAAGCGGCGCGCATCGCGACTTCAGTTTTACCAAAGCCAACATCACCGCACACCAGACGATCCATCGCCAGCGGCTGACACATATCGCTAAGCACTGCATTAATGGCTTGCGCCTGATCCGGCGTGGTTTCAAACGGGAAGCTGTCGCAGAACAATTGATATTGTTCACGATCGTGTTTAAACGCGAAGCCCTCTTTGGCGGCGCGTTGCGCGTAGATATCCAGCAATTCTGCCGCCACATCACGCACTTTTTCCGCCGCTTTCTGCCGCGCGCGTGACCACGCATCGCCGCCAAGTTTATGCAGCGGGGCATTTTCTTCCGCGCCACCTGCGTACCGGCTAATCAGATGCAGTGACGACACCGGAACATACAGTTTGGCGTCGTTGGCATAGGTGAGCATCAAATACTCGCCGGTAATGCCGCCGGCTTCCAGCGTGGTCATTCCTGCATAGCGCCCGACGCCGTGCTCCAGATGGACCACCGGCTGACCAATATGCAGCTCCGCAAGGTTACGGATCAGTGTATCGGGGTTGATGGCGCGGCGAGAATCCTGACGACGACGGGCAACGCGTTCACCGAGCAGATCGCTTTCGCAAATCAGCGCCAGATTACGTACCGTATCGACAAAACCATGTTCGGCAGCGCCAATCATCAGATAACGCCCACGGTCGTTGGCTTCATCAAGACGCATAATGCGTTGAGGAGCAATTTTAATTCGCGCGAGCAGTTCACCCAGCGCTTCACGGCGACCTTCACTTTCTACCGAGAACACCACCGGACCGTCGAAAGACTCGAGGAACTTACGCAGCGCATCCAGCGGCGCTTTTTGTTGTGCCTGAACGGCCAGGTCTGGCAGCTTCTGGAAACCTAAATTGGCATTCGCTGCTTTTGTCGGTAAATGTTCGGTTTTTAGCTGTACGCGCGGCCAGTTTTTCAGCTCTGAAAAGAACTCGTCTACCCGCAGCCAGAGCGATTGTGGTGGCAACAGTGGACGCATCGGATCGACGCCGCGATTTTCAAAACGCGCCAGCGTGTCAGCCTGGAAACGTTCGGCACTGTTTTCCAGATCGCCAGTATTCACCAACAGCGTATTGGCAGGGAAATAACTGAACAGTGGCGGCAGCGGTTCGCTGAAGAATAGCGGCTGCCAGTACTCGATCCCGGCAGGTAATGTGCCTTTACTCACTTGCTGATAAATATGTTCCGGGTCGCGCTTCACTTCGAAGGTATCGCGCCACTGGCTGCGGAACAGTTCAATCGCCGCTTTATCGGTCGGAAATTCGTGCGCGGGCAACAGATTGATCGCTTCTACTTCCTCCAGCGTGCGCTGGCTATCGACGTCAAACACCCGCAGACTGTCAATTTCATCATCAAAAAAATCAAGACGATAAGGCAAGTCGCTGCCCATCGGGAAAAGATCCAGCAACGCGCCGCGCGTGGCGTATTCGCCGTGCTCCATAACCTGGTCAACATGGCGATAACCGGCACTGTCCAGTTGCGTACGCAAGGCATCACGAGATAACCGCTGACCTTTTTTCATCATCAGCGCGTGGCCGTGGAGGAAACTGTGCGGGCAAACGCGCTGCATAAGCGTATTCACCGGAACAATCAGTACGCCACGCTGCATCGTTGGTAGCTGGTAAAGAGTGGAAAGGCGTGAGGAGATAATGTCCTGATGAGGCGAAAAACTGTCGTAGGGAAGGGTTTCCCAGTCCGCCAGATTCATCACCATCTGATCGGTAAACTGGCTGATTTCATCATGCAAACGCAGAGCATTTTGCATATCTGGTGCAATAAGTACCACCGGACCGGCGTGACGTTCGGCAATTTCCGCTACCAGCGTCGCGCAGGCAGCGCCAGTTAACTCGCCCAGCAGACGCTGCTCACCCGCTTTGACGGGCAGCGTATAACGATATTGTTCAGGCATAACGGTTGTCAGATTCTCGTTAGGATATGCCTCAACATATGGGGGCATATCTCTGATAAGCAATGCTGTTCATTATCCGTAATCGACATGGTTTAGCAAATTGAATCGCCCCGGCTGGGGCGATGGCTTAGCGGGAGTAACTGACGGCTGTGGGCAGAGAAGGCGGGGAGAACAACAGATCGCTGAATGCGCGCTGTGAAAGTTTTCTTACCAGCAAGCCCGCAACAGTACAAATCAACAAACTGACAAAGGGGTAAACCAGCAGGAGCGTCAGTTCGACTTGCGGCGACCAGCGTGCCGCGTTCACTTGCGGAATCAGGCTTAAGCTGAATATTTCTACCAGTATGCGATGGGTGGTATAGATAGCAATGGTGTTGGAGCCAATCACATTCAGCAGGCTGGTGGAGCGCATACCGAAACGTTGCTCGTACTGATAAAACAGTTTCATGATCACCACAATCGATACCAGCGACAACAGCAGCGAGATAGTAAACAACCAGGCACCGACCGCCAGAACAGCCAGCAAAGAAGCCATCAGCAGATGGCGGCGCAACGGCACCGCTTTAACAC
>NZ_PTRX01000071.1:0-3309 GCF_002966045.1 Escherichia sp. MOD1-EC5189
GGAAGCCGGGACGAATTAATCACACAGGGAACGGGACATGGAAGAGGCATTCTGGGCGGCAAGGCAGGGTGATGCCCTGCTGCATACGTCGTTTATGGCAGATGTGCTGGGGGCAGTTGTAGAGGTTGCCGCCACAGCCCTGGTGGATGTTCTGGTTGTCGGAACCATGGCGGCGCTGGGCGGAGTTGAAGTGGCAACGCTGGGCTGCTCAACCATTTTAGCGATCGGTATAGCAACAGCGGTATTTATGTCGTATCAGGGCTGGAATGACCGAATCAGTAGGGAAAGTGAGCAACTGGCGAACTGGCTTTTCCCGCCTCAGATTGAAGGTTACATCCTCACCGGCTCTGGCGACACATGGATCAACGGCAAACCTGCCGCGCGGGCAGCGGCTACTGCGGCATCGCGGCAGGACATTGAGGCGCAGGAAGCGCAGGCGAAGGCGGAACAGGAAGAAGCGCAGCGTCAGGAGGATGCCAGAACGTTTCTGGATGTGGCCGGGGAATATCTGGAAATGGCGGGGGCCATAGCCCTGGCGGTTAACCCGGTGACAGGGCCTGTGCTGATGTCCCGGGCGCTGCACGACCAGCTCAGTACGGAAGAAGGGCGTTCTGAAATGGTGGATGGCGTGACACATTTTGTGTCGGAACTATGGCAGCCCACCGTGGCCAGTGCGGCCCCGGGCTCCACCCCGACCCCTGACGATAAAATCGACTGCCATAAACATCCCTCCTCACTGACACAGTTTCTCGCACAAAAAAAAACCGCCTTTCTGGATGACCCCCTGGGAACGGCCCTTAACCTGTTGAGTCCGGGCGGTATGCTGGAAACCGCCTTTCAGGGAGTGAATGCGGTTATTGGTAGTATCAGTAATCTGTTCAAAGGCGATGACGAGCCGCCCGCAGCGGAATATATCGCGGAAGGCGCGCGGGATGTGCGTATCAACAGCCAGCCGGCGGCACGCAGCGGGGCACGCTGTACCTGCGAGGCCAGGGTGGTGAATGAGCCGGGGAACGGGGCGTTTGTGTCACCGGATGTCCGCATTGGCGGTCCGTTACTGGTGGTCAGGGATATCAGAAGCGGCAGGTCGCAGATAACCCTGGTGGCAACCGTGGCGCTGATGTTTCTTCGCCCGGGCAAAATGCTTTCTAAAATCGCCTGTTTTGCTGCCAGTGTCGGGATGGGGGTGATGACGCAGAAGGCCATCAGTGCCCTTCCGCATCCGGTCAATGCCGCCACCGGAGCCAAATATCTGGCGGATGACGATGACTTCGATTTCAGTCTGCCGGGCCACTTTCCGCTGGACTGGCAGCGCGTGTACAGCAGTCGTGACGACCGCACGGAAGGGATGTTCGGGCAGGGCTGGAGCGTGATGTATGAAGTCAGCCTCGAGCGCACGCCGGGTACTGCTGACGAAAACTGTATGACCTTTGTGTCGGGCATGGGACGACGCCTGGATATGGAGGCCGTGCTGCCGGGGAGCGGGTTTTACAGCCCCGGCGAAGGACTGGCAGTACGGCGGGGTGAGCAGGGGCACTGGCTTATCAGCAGCGATGACGGGCAGTTTTTTCTGTTTGAAGCCGACCCGCATCACCCGCAGCGCCAGCGGCTGAAAATGCTGGGCGACCGCAACAGCAACTGTCTGAATCTGTACTACGACGAGCTGGGGCGCATCACGCAAATCAGCGGTGAACAGCAGCGTCCGTGCATTCGTCTGCATTATGAACTGGCGGCGCATCCCCGGCGGGTGACACAGATTTATCAGCATTTCCCTGAGACGGCTCCTTTACTGCTGCGTCGTTACCGCTATGACGAGGCCGGCGACCTGAACGGCGTGTACGACAGCACGGGGCACCTGCTGCGTGAGTTTGCTTACGACGAAAACCACTGCATGACCCTGCACCGCCAGCCCGGCGGCGAAGGGTATTATTACCAGTGGGGCTGGTATGAAGGCCCGGATGACGCAGTGTGGCGGGTGACGGGGCACCACACGGACAGCGGTGAACAGTACCGGCTGGCGTGGAGCCTGGCGGCACGCAGGCTGTGCGTGACGGACGGGCTGGGGCGCACGCGTTATCATCAGTGGGACGCGCAGAACCAGGTGACGGCGTACCAGGACGAAGCCGGGCAGGTGACGACGTTCCGCTGGAGCGACGAAGAACGGCTGTTACTGGGAATGAGCGATGCGCAGGGCGGCAAATGGCGCTATGTGTATGACCGGCAGGGGCATATCACGGAGACGCACGACCCGCTGGGGCGGGTGGCACAGACACAGTGGCACCCGGTGTGGCACCAGCCGGAAACGGAGGTGGACGCGGCGGGGAACAGCTGGCGCTGCGAGTACGATGAACGCGGCAATCTTCTTGCCGTGACCGACCCGCTGCAGCAGAACACCCGGTATCAGTATGACCGCCACGGCCAGGTGGTACAGATAACCGATGCCCGTGGGGGGAATAAATACCTTCAGTGGAACGAAGACGGGCAGCTCATGCGGCACACGGACTGTTCCGGCTCGCAGACGGCGTGGTTCTACGATGAACGCACGCGGCTTATCAGAATGACGGACGCGCAGAGCCACAGCACGCGCTACGGGTATGACGACAGCGGCCACCTGACGGAGGTGATACTGGCGGACGGCCGTACGGTGAATTACCAGTCGGACGCGGCGGGCAGGCTGGTGAAGTACACCAGCCCGATGGGGAGGATAACGCGCTGGCAGCGGGACGGGCAGGGCCGGGTGCGCAGCCGGACGGACGCGACGGGGCGCAGGACGGCGTTCGGGTACGATGCTTACGGGCGACTGGTCACGCTGACAAACGAGAACGGAGAAAGCTACCGGTTCCGCCATGATGTGCTGGACCGTCTGGCGGAGCAGATAAACCCGGACGGCTGCCGCCAGGCGTACCGTTACAACGCGCTGAACGCGGTCACGGAAGTGGTGTTCACCGGGGACCGGGGCGGTGAAATCCGTCACCGGCTGGCACGTGATGCGGCGGGCCGGCTCACGGCAAAGGAGACAGCCGATAACCGTACGGAATACGTCCATGATGCGGCAGACCAGCTACTGGAAATCCGCCGCCAGCGGCACGAAACTGACGCGCCGGAAGTTATCCGCTTCAGTTACGACAGACTGGGGCGGATGCTGACCGAGGAGACGGCGCAGGGCGTCCTGACCCATCAGTACGATGAACTGGGCAACCGGACTGCCACCACCTTTCCGGACGGCAGAACGCAGCGCCATCTGTACTACGGCAGCGGTCATCTCCAGCAGATAAATCTGGACCGGGAGGTCATCAGCGAGTTCACACG
>NZ_PTRX01000072.1:0-3192 GCF_002966045.1 Escherichia sp. MOD1-EC5189
ATTTATTACCGCCCTTTCTGGCGGCCTCCTGATGTTCTGAGGGTGCAGAAATCCCTCCGGTTAAGGATTAAATTGTATTTACAGCGCTAAATTTATTTATTCAGTTCTGGATTTTGTCGCCCTGCGTATCCGCGCTTTCGCGTTACGCTCAATCTGAATTAACTTTTCTATATTTTTCCGCCTTTCCTGTTCCTTCTGGCGCAATAGCCTTACATCATCTGCCAGTCTGGTTTCTCTTTTCGCCACTGAGAGCATCCAGTCAAACGGCTCCACAACTGCACCGCAGATTTTACAGCGGACCTGACGTTCTTTTTCGTCAACCCGGACAGAGGCGTGATGGCAATATGGTCTTTCCGATGGCTCATAAAGAAAATTAACCTGATTACGTGGGTCATCCTCTTTTGCCGGAAATAAAACAATATTACTTAACTCATCTTCTGGTTTTATTTCCATACTCCTCTCCTTTGATGCGCAAGTGGTTTTTCCAGCGGTTTTGCGCCGCGCTTCTGCTCCGCCAGACACCGTAAAAACGAATAGAGGAACACCCCCTAAAACCCAGATATCTATAATAAATAACAAGCCGATTTGAGATACGGATACGCTGCCCGGGCTTTGCTATCAGCATCTTTGCTTTACGGTTTTTCATCGTTTTGTTCTCCGATTAGTTCAGCCATTTTTATTACCGCCCTTTCGGGCGGCCTCCCGACATTAATCGTTGTGGTAACTCATGGCTTCATTTGCAGCATCAACCGGATCAACCTGCCACCAGCAATAATTTGGGTCGGTTCCTTCAGGTGTCCACGGTTCTAATTCATTTTTTGCCACATTCTCGTCACCAGTAATTTTAAAAATCTGCTCCGAGAATTTTTTTACCCACTCGTTATATTTTTCCGCATTAATGGTTTTCTGTGTATTTAACATAGACATACCTCCGGTTAAGGATTAAATTTTATTTACAACACTAAATTTAATTATTCAGGCGCGCGAATCTGTTCCGCACAATGCAACAATGCTTCTGTCACTTCCTTAAGCGTTACGATATCGGCATCATCCAGTCCTGCAACTTTTGCGTGCCTGACAAACGCCGCGCAAAGGTCGTTAAACGCCCCTGCCCGCACATCCGCCAGGAAAGCGTTGGCAGCAGCCAATTCCTGGTAGTCAATCCCGCTCACTGTGCCACCTCCTGAAAATTACCCTGATAAAACGCCAGCACTCGCTGCATAACCTCACTATTCCGGCACTCGCGACAGATTATGTTCTGTCGTCTGTTGTAACGACGTATTTCTCCGTCTGGTAATGAATAAACCAAGTCCGGGTCGCTCTTTTTTTTCACTGCTGCTTTCGACATCTTTTTGCGGGCCTTTATCCAGTCCTTACGAGCCTGTTCAGACGGGAATAGTCCGTAGCCAGAGTTGTATACATCACCACTGGCAACCAGCTCTCTGGCGAGAACGCTCATCAGGTATCTTGTCGCCCCTGTTTTAGCTTCCAGTTGCCGTAACGTCTCGCGCCCACTCTGGCGCACGAGTTCAATAACCTGCCCTTTAATTTTTTCCCGCTCTTCTGGTGTAAATACTTTTGCCACAGGTGCCTCCGGCAATCACTTTTCCGACACAATACGACTGGAGGAATCGAAAATATGTCGAACAATATCCCGGTGCTTGTTCAGCTCCCGCAGCGCGGCGCAGATTCGCTCCCACTTCTGGACATGATTTTTCGCCCGACGCAGTTCGCGGTTTGCCATATGCAGCGATGGTAAAACCAGGTCATCCGCTCGCGTTTCAGTAAACGATGGCAGCGACTGCACAATGTCCGCCACCGTTTCTGTTTTAATATCTTCCTGTGTTGCAGCCTCCTGTACTGGTAACGCAACACCTGCGGTCTGAGGAAAGGCCTTACCATCAGTTTCCGCTACCGATGCTGCTTTCGGCTCTGCTGGTAAATTATCGCCCGGTATGCAGTAACGAAATTTACCGCCCTGATTTACGCGAATCAGACGACCTTTGCTGATTGCCATTGCCAGCGTTGAAGCCACTTTGCGTGATGTGGTACCAAACAATGTAGCCAGCTCATCAGCCGTTTGTGGTCCGCGTTGTTCAATCGTCGCGGTTAAATCGCACTCTGAGATTTTCGCGACTGTTGCCGTGGTGGTTTCTTCCGGCATTTCTGCCTGCACTGGCTGTTCCTGCTGAACGTTGTTTTCAGCCACTCGCCAGGTGTACGCGGTTTTATCAACAAAACCAGCTTTTTTCAGTTCCCACAGCTCGTTCAGTACCTCTTCACGACTGATATCAAGTCGCGCAGCAAGTTCTATGGATGTGGCTTTTCCCATTGCTTTCAGTGCGTCAAAAACAGTCTCCATTAAATTTTTCTCCCGGTAAAAATTACTTCGTGATTCCTGGCTGGACGACATTCGGGCGCCAGCTTTCCCAGTTAAAATTCACCCAGCGTCCGCCGTTCATGGTCATGCGATCCATAATCCGCTCACCGAGCAATGTTTTCATGGCCTCATAGTTCAGGTTTGTCAGCATTCCCACGCTACGCATCGACGCTGTCCGTCGATCAATAATCTGGTGCAGTACCACCTGCTCGTTTTTCGTCTCGCGCTGAATGCCAATTTCATCAAGAACCAGCAGATCCACTTCGCACAGTTCCCGCAAAAATTTTTCGCCTGACTGCCCGTCGTCATAGCTGGCGTGGAGGGCACTCATAACATCAGCCACGGTAACCACAACCACTGTCTGACCGTCTTTCAGCAGACGATTCCCGATAGCTGCCGCTAAGTGGTTCTTCCCGGTACCAGGTTTTCCGCTGAACGCAAAATTTGTACACCCGGTCATCATTTCATCAGCGATGGATTTCGCCTGACTCAACGCGTATCGCTGCCCTTCGTTCTGCACCTGGTAATTCGCAAACGAGCATTTGCGGTGCAACGGCTGGATGCCAGAGCGATTCAGGATTTTTTCCACCCGCAACTGACGATTCAGGCGGTTGATCTCCTCGCAACGTTTCTGGCCTTCAGCAAGTTGCCACTCGCGCCACTCCGCAACCGTTCTGAATGGGGCGGTTACATGTGGTGGGGTCAGTCTGCGGATACGCTCCAGAACGCCTCCTGTCGCAATATTTTTCATGGTCTGTTACCCCCTGAAGCCAGGCGGGATCGCACTGTCCGGCAACGAGACGGTGTTAACC
>NZ_PTRX01000073.1:0-2940 GCF_002966045.1 Escherichia sp. MOD1-EC5189
GATAAGGCGCCGTCTCCGGCGCCTGTTTCATCAATTAAACAGATTTTCACTGAATGATCAGCCCTTAATGCCGTAGTGCTCCAGCATCGCATCCAGTTGCGGTTCACGCCCACGGAAGCGTTTGAACAGATCCATCGGCTCTTCTGAACCGCCACGGCTCAGAATGTTGTCGAGGAACGACTGTCCGGTTTCACGGTTGAAAATGCCCTCTTCCTCAAAACGCGAGAAGGCATCTGCCGCCAGCACATCGGCCCACAGGTAGCTGTAGTAACCTGCCGCATAACCACCAGCAAAGATGTGGCTAAATGCATGTGGGAAACGGCCCCATGACGGAGACGGTACCACGGCAACCAGCTTCTTGATTTCTGCCAGAGTTTCGAGGATTTTCGCCCCCTGATCCGGACGGAATTCTGCATGTAGACGGAAATCGAACAGGCCGAATTCCAGCTGACGCAGAATAAACAGCGCCGCCTGGTAGTTCTTCGCCGCCAGCATTTTATCCAACAGTTCTTTCGGCAGCGGTTCGCCAGTCTCATAGTGACCGGAGATAAACGCCAGCGCCTCCGGCTCCCAGCACCAGTTTTCCATAAACTGGCTCGGCAGTTCGACCGCATCCCACGGCACCCCGCTGATCCCGGATACACCGGCGGTTTCAATGCGGGTCAGCATATGGTGCAGACCATGACCGAACTCGTGGAACAGCGTGATTACTTCGTCATGCGTAAACAGCGCCGGTTTACCATTCACCGGGCGGTTGAAGTTACAGGTCAGATACGCGACCGGTTTTTGCAGCGAACCGTCGGCTTTACGCATCTGGCCTACGCAGTCATCCATCCACGCCCCGCCGCGCTTGTTTTCACGGGCATACAGGTCGAGGTAGAAGCTGCCGCGCAGTTCGTTGTTCTCGTCATACAGTTCGAAGAAACGGACATCCGGATGCCAGACATCAACATCTTTGCGCTCTTTAGCGGTGATGCCGTAAATACGTTTCACCACTTCAAACAAGCCGTTAACCGCTTTGTTTTCCGGGAAGTACGGACGCAGCTGTTCGTCGCTGATGCTGTAGAGGTGCTGTTTCTGTTTTTCGCTGTAGTATGCGATATCCCACGGCTGCAACTCATCGACGCCAAATTCGGCTTTGGCGAAGGTGCGCAGCTGTGCCAGCTCTTTTTCACCCTGCGGACGGGCGCGTTTTGCCAGATCGGTTAAGAAATCAAGCACCTGCTGCGGGTTCTCCGCCATTTTGGTAGCCAGAGATTTAAAGGCGTAGTTTTCAAAGCCCAGCAGTTGCGCCAATTCGTGACGCAGAGCGAGGATCTCTTCCATCACCTTGCTATTGTCCCACTTACCGGCGTTCGGGCCTTGATCGGAAGCGCGGGTGCTGTAAGCGCGATACATCTCTTCACGCAAGGCCTGGTTGTCGCAGTAGGTCATTACCGGCAAATAGCTTGGGATATCCAGCGTCAGCAAGTAGCCTTCCAGTTCTTTCGCTTCGGCCTGGGCTTTTGCCGCCGCCAGCGCGCTTTCTGGCATACCCGCCAGTTCCGCTTCGTCGGTAACGAGTTTGGTCCAGCCCATCGTCGCATCAAGGACGTTGTTGCTGTACTGGTTGCCCAGTTCGGAAAGACGGGTAGCAATTTCGCCGTAGCGTTGCTGTTTCTCTTTCGGCAGACCGATGCCAGAGAGTTCAAAATCACGCAGGGCGTTATCAACCGCTTTCTTCTGCGCCGTATTCAGCGTGGCGTAATGATCGCCATCGCGCAGATCGCGGTACGCTTTATACAGCCCTTCATGTTGCCCTACCCAGGTGCTGTATTCCGACAGCAGTGGCAGGGTTTGTTCGTAGGCTTCACGCAGTTCCGGGCTATTTTTCACCGAGTTCAGGTGGCTGACCGGGGAGAAGATACGCCCCAACACATCGTCCACTTCCGCCAGCGGCTGGCAGAGATTTTCCCAGGTGTACGGTGCCCCTTGCGCTACTACGCGCTCCACATTTTCGCGGCAGTCATTCAATGCCTTCGTCACGGCTGGAACGACATGTTCCGGGAGAATTTTAGAAAACGGAGGCAATTCAAAGGGAGTCAGTAACGGATTCGTCATTAGCGCAGTCCTGGTTAAAGAGGTTAAGGAAGCGCTCAACAGGCGCTTTACATAATGTGTGTAGCATGGGGTTAAGTGTAGTGAATTTCAATGAGAAACGTTACGCTTTCGCGGCGACGGCCTCTTTTCGGTATACTGTCCTGATAGGCTTTTGTGCGCCCCGAATACGGGCCGATTTTTACTTACCGGAACACCTTTACCCATGCTCAGTTATCGCCACAGCTTTCACGCTGGCAACCACGCCGACGTCCTTAAACATACCGTTCAGAGCCTGATCATCGAGTCGCTGAAAGAGAAAGATAAACCGTTTCTCTATCTCGATACCCACGCAGGGGCCGGGCGTTATCAGTTAGGCAGCGAACATGCCGAGCGTACCGGCGAATATCTCGAAGGTATCGCCCGTATCTGGCAGCAGGACGATTTGCCTGCGGAGCTGGAGGCGTACATCAATGTGGTAAAACACTTCAACCGTAGCGGTCAGTTGCGTTACTACCCCGGTTCACCGTTGATTGCCCGTCAGTTACTGCGTGAACAGGACAGTCTGCAACTGACCGAGCTGCACCCGAGCGATTTCCCGTTGCTGCGTGCTGAATTTCAGAAAGACAGCCGTGCGCGCGTGGAAAAAGCCGACGGTTTCCAGCAGCTTAAAGCCAAGCTGCCGCCGGTTTCTCGCCGTGGTTTAATCCTTATCGACCCGCCGTATGAAATGAAAACCGACTATCAGGCGGTGGTCAGCGGCATTAACGAGGGGTATAAACGTTTTGCCACAGGCGTCTACGCGCTGTGGTATCCAGTGGTGCTGCGTCAGCAAATCAAGCGCATGATCCACGATCTGGAAGC
>NZ_PTRX01000074.1:0-2898 GCF_002966045.1 Escherichia sp. MOD1-EC5189
TGAATCAGGAGAGCAGATTACCCCCTGGATCTGATTTCAGGCGTTGGGTGTGGATCACTATTGCACCGTTCGTGACACCTGCCGGGGGTGTCAGACCGGTTGCAGTTCCTGATAGCCAGGTGAGTTGCCCGTTTTGGAAGATCCCTATTAGTGCAGAACCACGACTTTTTGAACGCAAAGTTTCAACAAGTCCTGGTTGTTCAGGCATCCATACCCACAGACGCCCCTGTTGTAACTGATGTTTAATTCGGGAGTCCGGAGTGACAGGGAGAGCCAGTTTATCTGAGGAAATTACTCCGTCCTGCTGGCCTGATACGTATCTGATATCATTGATTCTGTTAGCAATCATTAGTATCTGACTTGCCCATACAGACGCACTTGCATATTGCTGGGCGTTTGTGGTTTCAGACATCTTCTGATTCTGGTAGCTACCAGTGATAATCAGAATGGTCAGGCCGACGGCCATGACCAGCCATCCCATTAGCGACCATCCCTTGTATCAGAAACTGTAATGATGCACTGCATGCGAGAAGCCTGTGCGTATAAAGGTTTTTGCGCAGTCCGATATAACTCAAATACCTGCTCCATGGCTGATTCAAATGATCCCCGGAACATTAAAGGCGCATCCAGACGGTAATCGGTTACAGAAAGTGGCCATATGACCATCCAGTGCGTTGATGCCATGCTTTCGCATTTTGTTTCTTCTGCCCACTTAATAATGTTCTCTCTTAATGTGGTGCCTGCCGGCGCACGCCACTCTTTACCCTGAGATACCGGTTTGACAGGCGTCCCGGTCATGAGCGGGATAGACTTGACTGTGGAGCCGGTTGGCGTCGGGGTGGCGGCGGGGGTTGACGAAGATACGCTGTTTCCTCTGAATGGATTTCGTGGTTTGTTCTGGCTATTTGCTGTTGTTGGAGATTCAGGGGAAGTGGATGTGGTTACCATGGCTGCTGGCGAGATAGTGGTTGCCGTGTCCTGTGCCGGTGCAGCAGCTGATGTTGTGACGGTCAACGTTTTATTATCCCAGTCCAGATGGCCCCATAGGTGTTGTTCTTCCAGCAACCGGTTCAGAGAACGGGTCCACTGATCATTGGCAGACCATGAAACCAGTTTGGTATTCAGCTTGGGCGTGGCTGCATTCTCTTGTCTGAATTTCCATCCTTCCGGTAGTAATGTTTTTATCCACTGACTGACGGTCCGGTTACGGGCCGTCGGCGATAGTGTTACAGGGGCGCTACCAGGCTTGCCTGTAATGATTAACCGGGAGAAATTCTGACTTATTGTTGGTGAAGGTAACGGTCGGGATTCGCTTACTGGCTGTACTGTTTTTACTGTCTCTGGCACGCTGACTCTCGGGGGCGGAGTTATTTTAGGTGGAGAAAGTCGTTGTTGCGTAAGTGCCAGGACGCCAGCACTCTCACTGATTTGTCCGTCAACAAAAACCAGAGCAGGCGTATCTGATGGTGCCACGTTATTGCCGCCGGAAATTCCGGCACAGCCGGACAATAATGACGGCAGTATAAGTGTCAGACATTTTTTTTTCATAACGGAGACTCCGTGTTCGTATATAAGTGTTTGTTAGTCAATGCGGACTTTAAGTAAGGGTTCATTATTTTATGTGCAATTGGATGGGTAATGTATACCGATATTGAGAGAATTACTCCTGAATGTCCCGTTTTAGTCGCATTCAGAAGTTTGCTTGCGTCTTTAATATTGTTGATTAGTATTTTCATTATTCTACCTTTTGAGTTTTAATGTTGCATGTTATTTTAAAGGTGAGGTTGTGAATAGCCCATTAAGCCAGTGTTTTGGTTTTTTTTGAAAATGAAAATCCTGTTTATGAGCATTCTTTTTATATCTAAATGTATTTTTTAATTGGTGTGGTGGGTCTGGTGAGGACGAATGACGACTGTCATTCCGTCCGAATGCAAATGCGGGAGAGACCACTGAAATAAGAGATATACAAAAGGAATTGATAATTTTTCGTACAGACTTGTTTTCCGTGGGTATGTAATAACTGAAAAACTCAAATCATAAGATTCCAGTCTCTTTATAAGTTTATTTATTCTTGCCGGAGTAAAGAGATGTGAATGCATGACAATGATTTCATCATTATTAATTGCTTTTGATATCAGAGAAAGCAATACATCCCAGTGTTTCCTCATTGACTTCGGGCAACGTGTGTCAGCATAGGGGCTAAGATGTATAGTTGATTTCTTGCTTCCCTTTTTCTTCTTCACAAAGAATGTGAAGTCGTATTTAGATGCAGACCTTACAATAAGAAGTACACATCTGAAAAGTAGTGGGAAAATGCAAATCACAACCACCACACAGAAATATAACATATAAGGCAATGATAAGTTGTCAGTGTATGGATAACGTAAGTATTGCCATGGGGTAGTGATGTACAGACAAAGCGTACACCAAAGCAACCAGAGATATAATGGTGCGTTATTATTTTTCATGTTGGCTGAGGCAGGCGACTAAAATAACAGACTAAGGAGGATTAACTGTTTAATGCGTGCAGAAACGTCGGGCAAGCTCATCGGGGTCTGTCGGTGTTTTCGTTGAAAACAGCCTGCGTTTGCAGTGTGCGTCGACGACCAGTATTTGCAGTCGTCCGGGATGTTGCTGTGGCATCAAAGACTCCTTCCGGAACGTGAAAAGAAGCAGCTGTACCGTCATAACTGCACGTACCGGTTGCGAAAAAACGGCACAAGCGAGTAGTGACAGAAAGAATGTCG
Source organism: Escherichia sp. MOD1-EC5189 (assembly GCF_002966045.1). Taxonomy (NCBI): domain Bacteria; kingdom Pseudomonadati; phylum Pseudomonadota; class Gammaproteobacteria; order Enterobacterales; family Enterobacteriaceae; genus Escherichia; species Escherichia sp. MOD1-EC5189. The sequence continues at coordinate 2,748 of NZ_PTRX01000074.1, forward strand.
GAAACGGCAGGAAGGGCGGTACAGGCTGCGAAGACTGGAAACGGGGTATGCCGGGGATTACACATCCTCAGTGTAATGGATTTGCCCCTATATTTCCAGACACCTGTTATCACTTAACCCATTACTGGTCCGCTGTCGCAGATATTCCCGT
>NZ_PTRX01000075.1:0-2869 GCF_002966045.1 Escherichia sp. MOD1-EC5189
TGCCAGAACAGACCGCGGTAAGAGAACAGGGAATCAGCATCCGGGCCACGGTACGGGCTGGACATCAGGCTGACTACGCCAAATGCGCCGAGGCTGCTGAACAAATAACCCGCCAGGTAAACCCCTACCGCTTCCATCGACATCTCGCCGGTTTGCAGCGCAATCAGCGCCACCAGCAGATAGCCGAGGTGAGAGATAGACGAGTAACCGAGCAGACGTTTGATGTTGGTCTGGCTCAGTGCCATCAGGTTACCGAAGATGATAGAGGCAAAGGCGATAATCGCCAGCACCACGCGAATCGCTTCGCTGTCACCCACTGGTGCGTAAAGGAACAGACGCATCACCACGCCGAAGATAGCGATTTTGCTCGCCGTCGCCAGGAAGGTAGAAACCGGCGCAGGCGCGCCCTGGTATACGTCTGGTGTCCACAGGTGGAACGGCACCAGAGAGAGCTTGAAGCCGAGGCCGACAATCATCAGGCCAAAACCTGCCAGCAACAGCGGCTCGTTGAGCATGCCGTCGCCAAGGTTTTTACCCAGTGCAACGAACGACAGGTCGCCAGACTGCGCGTACACCAGTGCCATACCAAACAGCAGGAAAGAAGACGCTGCAGCAGAAAGGATGGTGTATTTGATACTGGCTTCCAGCGAACGTTTCTGGCGGAAAGCGTAACCGACCAGGCCAAACAGCGGCAGAGAGATCAGTTCAATACCGAGGAACAGAGACGCCAGGTGATTGGCATTCGCCAGCAGGATCCCGCCCAGAGCGGCAATTAACACCAACAGGTAGAACTCGTCCTTGTTGTCGTTATAGCCTTCAAGCCACGGGTAGGCGAAAGTACAGGTGGCGAGGCTCGCCAACAATACAAGCCCAGTGTAAAGCATGGCGAAACCATCAACGCGCATCAGCGGCGTAACGTCCATAGCGCCCGCCTGGCCGACAAACCAGAGCGAAACCAGCGCCGCGTTAAGCCCAATAACCGAGAGCGTAGCGTTGAGGAAATGATTGCGTCGCCACGCAATGGAGAGCATCACAACCACCACCGTCAAGCCGACGATCAGCAACGGTAGCAGTGCGATCAGGTTTTGTGGAGTTATTGTCATGGCGATTTACGGCCTTGTAGTAGTAACGGAATTAACAAACCACTGCTGGATATTGCCAATCGCGGAATGCGAGGTATCCAGAATCGGCTGCGGATAGAAGCCCAGCAGTACCAGCAGCACCACCAGCAACAGGATCATAAACAGCTCACGCAGCGACATCCCTGGCAGTTCTTTGCTGGCAATCTCGCTTTTCGCTTTACCGAAGTAAGCGCGATGAAGCATCGCCAGCGAATAAACAGAAGCAAAGACCAGCCCGAAGGTAGAGATAACGGTAATCATCGGGACAACCTGGAAGCTGCCGAACAGGATCATAAATTCGCCGACGAAGTTACCGGTGCCTGGCATCCCAAGCGTTGCCACTGCAAAGAACAGCGACAGTGCTGGCAGCCATTTCATTTTGCTCCACAGACCGCCCATCATGCGCATATCACGGGTATGGATACGCTCATAAAGCTGACCGCAGAGAATAAACAGACCCGCCGCCGACAAGCCGTGAGCAATCATCTGAATGACCGCGCCCTGGTAGGCCAACTGGCTGCCGGTGTAGATAGCAATCAGCACGAAGCCCATATGGGAAACCGAGGTGTAGGCGATCAGACGTTTGATATCGGTCTGGGCGAAGGCCATCCACGCACCGTAGAAAATGCCGATAACACCCAGCCACATAGCGATTGGTGCAAACTCTGCCGACGCGTTCGGGAACAGCGGCAGGGAGAAACGCAGCAAACCGTAAGCGGCAGTTTTCAGCAAGATCCCCGCGAGGTCAACGGAACCGGCGGTCGGAGCCTGGGAGTGCGCATCCGGCAGCCAGCCATGCAGCGGAACCACCGGCATTTTCACCGCAAATGCGATGAAGAAGCCCAGCATCAGCAAATATTCCACGCCGTTAGACATTGGCGTATTCAGCAGCTCTTCATAGTTGAAGGTCCAGACGCCAGTCGCATTGTAGTGAACAAAAACCAGCGCCAGGATGGCGATCAGCATCACCAGACCACTCGCCTGGGTGTAAATGAAGAACTTGGTTGCCGCCGTGATACGCGTTTTACCGTCAGAGGCTTTATGCCCCCACAGTGCGATCAGGAAGTACATCGGCACCAGCATCATTTCCCAGAAGAAGAAGAACAGGAACATGTCGATGGCAAGGAACACGCCGATAACGCCGCCCAGGATCCACATCAGGTTGAGGTGGAAGAAGCCCTGATATTTTTCGATCTCTTTCCACGAACAGAGTACCGCCAGCACACCGAGCAGACCGGTCAGCACGACCATCAGCAGCGATAGCCCGTCAATGGCGAGATGGATAGAGATACCAAAACGCGGGATCCACGGCATGTCGAATTCAGACTGCCACTGCGGAATTCCGGCGGATTGCGTCAGTGAATAACCGCCCTGCAACCACAGTTGCAGCGACAGCGCCAGCGTCAATCCCATGGTGATCAGCGCGATCCAGCGCGGCACCTTGACGCCAAAGCGTTCGGTCTGCCAGCACAGGAAGCCGCCGATAAAGGGAATTAATATTAGCCAGGGTAGTAACATGGCGATCTTTATTCCTTGTAAAAGTCCCGTCAGGACCGGATTTTCAACGAATTCTCACGACAGAAAATTCTCTTCGGATTGTGGTTGTAGTGTCGGATGCGCCGCGAAGGCGGCTTATCCGACCTACGTTCTTATATGCCCAGGGGCAAGCCCACAATCCTTAACTCAACGCAGTACCATCAACAGTGCCAGCACTACGACCGCACCGATGCTCATGGATGCTACATACC
>NZ_PTRX01000076.1:0-2798 GCF_002966045.1 Escherichia sp. MOD1-EC5189
AAGGAGGTGGCAATGACCACACCAAATCCACTGGCAAAAACGAAAGGTGCGGGAACGACGTTCTGGATGTACACCGGCAAGGGCGATGCGTTTGCGAACCCTTTATCGGACACTGACTGGCTGCGTCTTGCGATGGTGAAGGATCTGCAGCCTGGCGAAATGACCGCTGATGCAGAAGATGACACTTATCTCGATGATGAAGATGCAGACTGGAAAACGACAACCCAGGGGCAGAAATCCGTCGGTGATACTTCGGCGACGCTGGCCTGGCGTCCGGGTGACAGCGGGCAGAAAAAACTGGTTCAGTTGTTCGACTCCGGTGAAGTCTGCGCGTTTCGTATCAAATATCCCAACGGTACTGTTGATGTTTTCCGTGGCTGGCTGAGTTCACTGGGTAAAACCATTGCCTCAAAAGACGTGATGACCCGCACAGTGAAAATCAGCGGTGTGGGGCGTCCGTATCTGGCAGAAGAAGGCACTGAAACCGTGGGCGTTACCGGGCTGACGGTGGCACCGGCATCTGCCAGTGTAAAAGTGGGAGCAACCACCACGCTGACCTTTACAGTAAAACCTGACGGAGCCAGTGACAAAGCGATCAGTGTGCATTCGACAGATCCACAGACTGCCACGGTGACCCTGAACGGGCTTGTGGCCACGGTGAAAGGCGTGAAGCAGGGCAGTGTCAGCATTGTGGGCATGACTTCTGACGGCGATTTTGTGGCAGTGGCTACGGTGGCCGTCAGCGCCGCAGGTTAACAGGACGATACTCATCATTTGCCCCGATTATCCGGGGCTTTTTTGCAGGTGGAGAACATGATGTTTCTGAAACAGGGCACGTTTAATTATGAAAAGCAGTCCGTGGTGCTCAGTGAGCTGTCCGGGCTGCAGAGAATTGAATATCTGGCGTTTGTTCAGCAGCGAACGGCAAAGTTTGATGCCGAAGAGGGAGAACTGCCGGAGGCTGAACGACAGATTGCTTTTCTGCGGATGGGGATGGATATCAATGCCTGGCTGGTTTCCCGCTCACTGTGGAATGCGGAACAGTCTCAGGATGTTGAGACGCTTTGCGCATCCGTTATTACAACATGGTCGTATGATGCCCTGGGAGCGGGGGCGGAGATGGTTCTGTCGCTGAGCGGTATGGGAGCCATTGAGAATGCCGGGGATTTGGAGCATGAGGTGCTGACGCCGGAAAAGTCCTGACGCGGGAAATGCAGTTTGTCATGCGGCTTGCCCGGGAGTTCCGGCGGGCAGACTGGCGGCGGATGCTGTCGGAAATGTCGGCCACTGAGCTTGGTGAGTGGGGCGATTATTTCCGGATGCAGAGCTTCAGTGATGTGTGGATGGATGCGCAGTTTGCCTCGCTGAAGGCATTGATCGTGAGAATGGTGTCCGGCAGCAGTGATGCTGCGGTGGCTGATTTCAGCCTTTTACCGGAAGAGAACGGGATACCGGAGCGAACGGACGAAGAACTGATGCATCTTGGGGACGGTATTTCCGGAGGTGTGCGTTATGGACCAGATAGCCAACCTGGTCATTGATTTGGGGATTGATGCGGCAGAGTTTAAAAATGAAATTCCCCGTATCAAAAACCTTCTGAATGGTGCAGCCAGCGATGCAGAACGGTCTTCTGCCCGTATGCAGCGTTTTATGGAGCGTCAGACTCAGGCCGCCCGGCAGACAATGCAGGCGGCTTCTTCGGCTGCAACAGCCGCATCCGTCCATGCGCAGACGGTGGAGAAGAGCGCACAGGCTCATGAACGCATGGCCCGCGAGGTGGAGCAAACCCGCCAGCGTATGGAGGCACTGAGCCAGAAAATGCGCGAGGAACAGGCACAGGCCATGGCTCTGGCGGAGGCTCAGGATAAAGCGGCTGCCGCGTTTTATCGTCAGATTGACAGTGTGAAACAGGCCAGTGCGGGGTTGCAGGAGTTACAGCGTATTCAGCAGCAGATCCGACAGGCCAGAAACAGTGGCGGGATTGGTCAGCAGGATTATCTGGCGCTGATTTCTGAGGTTACGGCGAAAACCCGTGTTCTTACGCAGGCTGAGGCAGAGGCTACCCGACAGAAAGTGGCGTTTATCCGTCAGCTTAAAGAGCAGGCAACCCGCCAGAATCTTTCTTCTTCTGAGTTGCTTCGTGCTAAGGCTGCCCAGCTGGGGGTAAGCAGTGCTGCAGAAGTGTATATCCGCAAAATGGAGCAGGCAGGAAAAGCCACGCATTCGCTGGGTCTGAAAAGTGCAGCGGCCCGCCAGGAGATAGGCGTTCTGATAGGTGAACTGGCCCGCGGCAATTTAGGGGCGCTGAGGGGATCCGGGATAACGCTGGCTAACCGTGCCGGATGGATAGACACACTGATGTCACCGAAAGGCATGATGCTGGGCGGGGTTATTGGCGGTATTACCGCGGCCGTCTATGGTCTGGGTAAAGCCTGGTATGACGGTCAGAAGGAGGGGGAAGAATTTAACCGCCAGCTGTCGCTGACGGGGCATTATGCCGGAGTCACTGCCGGGCAGCTGTGGACGCTCAGTCGTGCTATTTCCGGGAATGGTATCACGCAACATGCTGCAGCCGGTGCGCTGGCTCAGGTGGTGGGGAGTGGTGCATTTCGTGGAAACGATATCGGTATGGTGGCGAGAGCTGCCGCACAGATGGAGCGATCGGTTGGCCAGTCGATCAGCGATACCATAAATCAGTTTAAGCGGCTGAAGGATGATCCTGTAAATGCCGCGAAGGCTCTGGACAATGAGCTGCATTTTCTTACTGCCACTCAGCTTGAGCAGATACGCGTCCTTGG
>NZ_PTRX01000077.1:0-2402 GCF_002966045.1 Escherichia sp. MOD1-EC5189
GATAAGCTCATGGCGGTTTGTGATGGTGGCCCTTGCTGGATTTGAACCAGCGACCTGGCGATTATGAGTCGCTCGCTCTCACCACTGAGCTAAAGGACCGGGAGCAGAATAATAACGGTCCGTAATTAATTCCGCAATAAAAAACCCGCTCGGTGGCGGGTTGTAGAAACTCTTCTAACGTCAGGTATAAAAAGCCCATCGTTATGACGAATTTACCACAAATTCCGGAAAAATCAACCTTGTTACCTAGTTACCTTTTTTAACTGCCGCTCAGCCCATGCTTCTTCAATATCAAACCGGGTCACCAGCGCATCATAGAATTTCTTAACTGTTTTTTCCCATGACGCGCGTGTTATCTGGTTTGTCACCTCGCATATAGCATTAAATGCCTCCGTTGATGGTAGTCTTTCATAGCCACGACCACCACAACGCTGGCAGTCTCTGATAACAGGCATACCACGTTTTACCGACTCTTCACGGTGAATGGCGACACCACGCCCACGGCAATCCTTACAGACGGTGGAAACCTCACCCTTTCCGCCACACTCCGGACAGGCAACTTTTACCACCTCCCTGACTTTTTTCCATTCTTCCCAGTAAGACGGATACACACCTTTCGTACACTTTGCCCATACCGGCGGCTTACCATCCGGATACTGGACCTTGTTTGTAAAAACTACGCTTTCAATAAATTTTTCCCCATAGCAACAAGGGCACTGCTTTTTACTCGCTGCGCTGCGGGCATAATCCTCAAAAGCGTACGAAGCCATAATGCGCATCACTAACGGTTTTATTTCTACCGGAAGTTTTCTCAACGCCGCCACACGATCGCACCGACTGAGTGCATAATCTGCCAGTAATTCTGTTGCCCGCGCCCTGTCATTCATACTGATGCCCATTTTCCCCAGGAACGCAGAAAACCCCATCTCAGCCCGATTCTGTGTCATGCCCTGCGCGGCCATCACATCAGTGATACTCAGCGCATCTTTTGACGTTGAGGCCGATGCATCGGTCAGGCAAGGGGATTTTGGGGAGTAGTATTTCGGTAAATCTTCCAGTTTCATTTTTTGACCTGCTCTTCATGCATTATGGGGTAAATCTTCACCCCCAGACGTCCACCAGATACTGGCTGACCACGAACGATATTGATTTCATCAAACTGCTCATCGTCCATTAACACTCCCGCATGCGTCAGCGCATCCAGCGGTGCTTTCAGGATATTGTCCAGGTCGCGACGACGCTTATCCGGTGGCTCTGCAATCACCTTTATCGCCAGCCTTCCGGACAGGCTTAATTTCAGCCGCTGCTGGCGAACAATAAGCGCCACAGCCCGGCGATAACGCTTTCCCTCCTCCGAGATAAAATATGTGCTGCCACGGCGTCGCCAGTAAGTGTTCACCGTCGGCGGGTAAGGTAAAACCAAATCTATGAGCATCACTCACCTCTTTTACCCAAGCACGCCAGTTGCAAAGGCGTGATCAAGAAAACGAAAAATTAAATCAACCTGAGAACCATGCTTTTCTTCGAACGCCAGAGGATCCGCATGAAGCTCGTTGTGATGCTCCCGACACAGCGGTAGCGTGAAAATATCGTGAGATTTTGTCCCCATTCCGCCCTGACCATGACCAATCAGGTGATGGGGATCGTCGGCTGGCTTACCACAACACGCACACGGCTGTGTCTTCACCCAGCGTGTGTATTTCTCGTTAACCCAGCGGCGACGTTTAGGTCGTTTCATGAAAGATTCCGGAGACTCAGGATCAACGGCAATGCTGACCACCGTCTTTTCCTGTGGTGGGTTCTGTTGCTGGTGGGCGTGAGGCAGCGGCGCAAGATTTTTTGTGCGCTGTTTCAGTATGCTGGTGGCGGTCTGCTCTCCCGGTACGATGTCGCTTTCACGGTACATTGAGCGGATTTTTTCCGCACGCAACCCCAGCGAACGACGTAATACCGCTTCCGGTAGCGCGTCCGCCACCTGATTGCGGACCGCCCACCAGGATAATTCAGCCAGAGATAATTCACGCTCCTGCGTACCGCTTATTGCGTGACCGATGACGTCAATCATCCATGCTGACAGATTTTGATGAGCAAGTTGCTCGAGTGATTCGGATGTCTGGTCACGCAGCTGGTTGTCGCAGTGCCAGCACAACACCATTGCGCCGGTACCATAACGGTGAATAACGGTTTCGCTGTGATGATAATCGCCGTGTGGCCACTGGCAGGATTTAATATGGCGCAACAGCCAGTCAGACAATGCACCAGCACCACCAGCAGCACGAATTACCCGTGCGTTACTGAAAAACGGCAGCAATGTTTTGTCTTCCACCAGCGGCTGGCGAACGGCAGGAACGACCCCGGACGGCAGATTACGCATGCTTTTCGGTTCCGGCTCCACCAGTACC
>NZ_PTRX01000078.1:0-2343 GCF_002966045.1 Escherichia sp. MOD1-EC5189
ACCAGTGCCTGCACGCCGAAGGTAAAACGCAGTCGGTCAATGTTTGCCGACGTGATGGTCCGGGTGATCGGCGTGTCATATTTCACTTCCGTACCCAGCACCGTCTCGGAGCCGGAGGATTCAAATCCCTCCGGCGGTGACTGCTCCTGCTCACCGGCCCGGAACACCACCGTGACGCCGGATATATTGGTATTCCCCTCAGTGTCCAGCACCGGCGTACTGTTCAGCAGCACGCTTTTTAAGCCATCCACCGGACCTTCAACCGGCCCTTCGCTGATGGCATCGATCACACTCAGCAGCTGCGTGGACTTCAGGTTGTCCTTCGCTTCGCGCGGGGTATGCCCCTTACTGCTGCCTTTACCCATTCGTCATGCTCCATAAACGACAAAACCGCCCGCAGGCGGTTTCACATAAAATGTTTTGCATCAGCGACCAATCACCACAACCTGACCACCGTCCCCTTCGTCTGCCGTGCTGATCTCCTGAGAAACCACGCGTGACCCCACGCGCATTTCACCGTACAGAACAGGCAGAACATTGCCCTGGGCAACCATGTTATCCAGTGAAGAAAAATAGGTGTTCTGTTTGCCGTTATCCGTTGTCTGTGTGCGGGGGGTTTTGGGTTTAGGGGCCAGCATCTGTGCAACACCGCCAAGCGTCATACTGGCACCGAGAGAAAACAGCAGATTACTCGCCATAATTCCTACCCCCGGCATCCATATAGCAACCGCCATAACAGCCGCCCCCAGCACAGCCTGAAACACACCGCCACTTTTGGCTCCCGCCAGACGCGGCACGATATGGATCACAGCACCATTTGCCAGCGGTTCATTAAGACGGGCTGATAATTCCGTTTCACCTGTATCACGCCCGGCAATGCGTACCTGATACCAGCCGTCGCTCAGCTTCTGACGAAACGCCGGGATCTGCATGGCCAGCGCCCGGATGGCTTCGGCCCCCGTTTTCACACGCAGATCGATGCGGCGGCCAAATCGTTGTAAATCCCCGTAAAGGCAGATGCGCGCCATGCCCGGTGACGCCAGAGGGAGTGTGTGCGTCGCTGCCATTTGTCGGTATACCTCTCTCGTTTGCTCAGTTGTTCAGGAATATGGTGCAGCAGCTCGCCGTCACCACAGTAAATGGCGGCATGATTCGGCACCGATGAACCAAAGCAGCACAGCAGCACATCGCCCGGTTGTGCTGATGACAACGGCACCTGATACAGCCCTGTGGCCTCCAGATTATCCAGATAGAGATTCTGACCGTGACGCCACCAGTCATCCTCGCGATGAAAATCCGGCATCTCAATCCCCGCCAGATGGTAAGCATCCCGGAACAGCGTGTAACAGTCCGTCACCCCGTGCTCAAAGCGCCGCCCGGTGAGATGCGGCACACAGCGGAATTTATGAATCGCCCCCCGGCAGACCAGCCACCACGGCAAATCACTCTGCACCTGCAGCCGCCGGTCGGCCTCACTCAGCCAGGGCAGACCACCGGGGTGGCTGTGGACCAGCGCCACAATCTCTCCCTGCATTTCTGCACTCAGCCAGTCCTCCGGCGACATCCGGAAATACTCCTCCGGCTCACCGGATATATTCACGCAGGGAAAATATCTTTCCCCCTCCGGTGTTCTCACCACGAAGCCGCACGACTCCGCTGGCGCACATCGCCGGGCGTGCGCCAGAATCGCTGATTCTGTCTCTGTCATGGGATTTACTGCGAAAGTTTGTTAATGGAAAGGAAGCCGCCAAAGTTGCCGACGTTATTGCGAAACTTACAGCCGCTCAGGCATTTGCTGCATTTATCCTTCGTGATATCGGACGTCGGCTGATCATATTCATCCGCGACCGCCGGACCGTGATAACCGCACTCATCACCGCGATAGGTCCAGGTGCAGGTGTTGGCCAGCATGATACGTCCCGGAAAAACGGCACCGTCCGTTTCCGTCGGCGTGGACAGTACAAAAGAGGCACTCACCGCGCTCAGTTCACTGCACTGCTCGATGCGCCAGCGGCTGATCACCTCCTGCTCCGGATCGGCGTCACTGTTTCCGTTGACGAAGTTCACCGCATCCAGAAAACGGGCGTAAACCTTACGCCGGACCACCGTTCCGCCGACCAGACTCTGCAGGTCTTCCGCCATCCCGGTGACCATGCCGTGCAGGTTAGAAACCGTCAGTGTCGGACGGGCAGCACTGCCCTTGCCATTCAGTTCAAATCCCGTCCCCTGAATGGGGTATGCCTGATACTGCCGCCCCTGCCAGGTAACCGGCTCACCTTTTTCGTTCTGCTCATTACAGAAAAAATAACGTTCACCACCGACCTCTGTCAGATCGATTTCCCA
>NZ_PTRX01000079.1:0-2055 GCF_002966045.1 Escherichia sp. MOD1-EC5189
GGATGCCGGGAGCAGACAAGCCCGTCAGGGCGCGTCAGGCCGTGGACCTTGCGGGTGTCGGGGCGCAGCCATGACCCAGTCACGTAGCGATAGCGGAGTGTATACTGGCTTAACTGTGCGGAATCAGTGCGATTGTAAGAAAACAGCGGCATATGCGGTGTGAAATATCGCATAGATGCGTAAGGAGAACATGCCTGTTCAGGCACTCTTCCGCTTCCTCGCTCACTGACTCGCTACGCTCGGCCGTTCGGCTGCGGCGAGCGGTATCAGCCCACTCAAAAACGGTAATGCGGTGATCCACAGAATCAGGGGATAAAGCCAAAAGGAGCATGTGAGCAAAAAACAAGAACCAGGAAAAGGCCGCGCCGATGGCGTTTTTCCATAGGCTCCGCCCCCCTGACGAGCATCACAAAAATCGACGCTCAAGTCAGAGGTGGCGAAACCCGACAGGACTTAAAGATACCAGGAGTTTCCCCCTGGTGGCTCCCTCGTGCGCTCTCCTGTTCCGACCCTGCCGATTACCGGATACCTGTCCGCCTTTCTCCCTTCGGGAAGCGTGGCGCTTTCTCATAGCTCACGCTGTTGGTATCTCAGTTCGGTGTAGGTCGTTCGCTCCAAGCTGGGCTGTGTGCACGAACCCCCCGTTCAGCCCGACCGCTGCGCCTTATCCGGTAACTATCGTCTTGAGTCCAACCCGGTAAGACACGACTTATTGCCACTGGCAGCAGCCACTGGTAACTGATTTAGAGGAGTTTGTCTTGAAGTTATGCACCTGTTAAGGCTAAACTGAAAGAACAGATTTTGGTGACTGCGCTCCTCCAAGCCAGTTACCCGGTTAGATAATCTGCCAGGATTAGCTAACCTTCGAAAAACCACCTGCCAGGGTGGTTTTTTCGTTTACAGGCAGCAGATTACGCGCAGAAAAAAAGGATCACAAGAGGATCCTTGAATCTTTTCCCCCTCATCCCCCTAGGCATAAACATAGCGAACGGTTTTTAACCACAATTCAAAACTAATGATTCGCAACAGCAAGAACAAACAATGCAACCATTACAGGAGCAATCATCAACTCCCGGGGAGGTGGTTAGGGATAACAATAAAATAACGGAGCGTAATGCTCCGTTATTTATTGTCGTGATTTACAGTGGTAGGGAAAGCGAGGAGGTTTCGAGCGATTCTCCATCATTCAGCTTGTTCTGCATGTCGCTGACAAAAACGTCCATCTGGCTGTTGGCAAAGAATTTAATCCCAACCAGTCTGACGTGCTCATTTTCATCAATTACAATGCGCTCCCTATCATTCAGGGTTTCGAGCATCCGTTCTTTCCATGCGTCATCCAGCAAACGATCATCCCCCTTCGGTTCAAGGAACACCTGCCAGTAAGTGTTGTCCGAATGGCGCGTCAGTATCATGATGAAATCTGGCATAAACCCGCGCACGCCGCCGAACTCCGTGAGCTTAAAGCGCGTTGACTGCTCGTCGTTACGCAGTACGTAAATATCGTCATAACGCGCTTTTAGCTTCGGCATGAATGCTTCCAGCGTTTTAATTAGGCGATGCTCAAGCTGATTCAGTATCGCATTATCGTACACGTACCATTTTTTACCAATGGTGGGTACAGCAGTGATTTTCTGATTAATAACTACCGACGGGTCAATGTGCAAACTGTAATCTTTAATAACCTCTTTCACCGGCTGGCTGATAAAGCGGTACGTGCCTTTTACCTTCTGATCATTGCGGCGAACGTTCTCTGAGATACGCAGCAGAACGGTTTCCAGTAGGTGCAGCTTATCTTTTGCCGGTACGGTGGTGAAATCCAGTGACTGCGGTACGATGACTGTAATTTTCAGCTTACCAAGATAGGCGTCACTGCGGATGAACTCACGGATGCCTGTCAGTTTCGGGAAGAAACGCTGCAGGTTATCAAGTGCGTAAAAGCTGATCCTTTGCATCGCCTTGCGGTAAAAACGCTCGTCCAGTACCAGTAGTTCCGGTTTTGTGATTCCAGTCTTTGTGCCTGTCAGGTTGTCCAGCGACTCCTCGCAGACGGTCTGA